>JBCCBF010000267.1:0-4098 GCA_039814445.1 Pseudomonadota bacterium | reverse complement strand
TCCTGATGCTGGTCGCGATGATTGCGATGTACTGGGACGCGGGAACCACCGACATCACGTCGCTGCTGAACCATAAGCGGTCGGATAGGAACTCTTGGTGCCCGGCAATGAGGGCGTCAAGCTGGCTTTGGGTCAGGCGAGCGGCATCACTCTCCTTCACACGCTCTGCTTTGACGCTCGGTTTTGCGGCCACGATTTTCCCCATTGCCTAAATTTAAATAGGCTACCCCAAGGTGGCGACCATCGCCGTGACTTGGATCAAGCAAGCGTTAAAAATATCTATTACGCCTGAATAATCCGTAATATGACGGAAATTCCAGGGCTGATCAAATGACTCAATTTTAGCAAAACAACTGCAAAACCTAGGCTTTCTTGGTGGCGTCGAAAGAGTGCAGCAAAATCAGCTTGCTAGGCGACCAGCACGGGGTGAAGCAACGGCATAAAAATTTTCGTGAGTGGCGTCAGATGGCGCGATCGCCCATGAAAAAGCCAGGCAACGCTCTGGTGGATTCCCACCATGATGCCGGCTCTTTATGAATATTGCTGCCCTGTATCGTTAACCGTAGCGTTAACTGCGGCTATCACTGTGACTATCACGGCGGCTGTGATGATGGTCGGCTTAGTCTCGTGGTCCGATCATCTCTTCAGGCTTAATCGCGGCCTTGAACTCATCAGCGGTCATCAGCTCTAAGGCCACCGCGGCCTGTTCTAGGGTTGAGTTGTCTTCAAATGCCTTCTTTGCCACCTTGGCCGCGTTATCATAGCCAATATGTGGGTTTAAGGCGGTGACCAGCATCAGGCTTTCGCGCATCAATTTGCCAATCCGCTCTTCATCCGCTGTGATACCGGCCACGCAATTATCGGTGAAGCTATTGCAAGCATCGGCAATCAGGCGGATTGATTGCAGCACATTGTAGATCATCACAGGCTTGAACACGTTAAGCTCAAAATGCCCGTTGGAACCGGCCACGGTCACGGTGGTGTGGTTGCCCATCACTTGGGTGCAGACCATGGTCATGGCCTCGCACTGGGTGGGGTTCACCTTACCCGGCATGATCGATGAGCCCGGCTCATTGGCGGGCAGTGAGATTTCACCAATCCCACAGCGAGGGCCGGAGCCTAACAGGCGCAAATCATTGGCGATCTTCATCAAGGAAACCGCCAGCACGTTGAGCGCACCAGAAGCTTCCACCAAGGCGTCATGGCCGGCCAGGGCTTCGAATTTATTGGGTGCGGTGACAAACGGCAGGCTGGTAATCTCAGCGACCGCGGCGGCGAAACCTTCGGCAAAGCCGCGTTTTGAATTGATGCCGGTGCCAACAGCGGTACCACCTTGGGCTAACTCTAACAGATGGGGCATGCAGCCACGAATGCGGACGATGCCGTTCTCGATCTGTTTGGTGTAGCCCGAAAACTCTTGGCCCAGCGTTAAGGGTGTCGCGTCTTGCAAATGAGTGCGGCCGATTTTGATGATGTCAGCAAAATCATTGGCCTTTTCCTTCAGCGCCGCGTGTAGCCGTTGCAGGGCAGGGATCAGCTCATGGTGGATTTGTTCCACGGCCGCGATATGCATGGCGGTGGGGAAGGTATCGTTTGAGGATTGCCCCATATTCACGTGGTCATTGGGGTGCACCGGGTCCTTGGTGCCGATGGTGCCACCAAGCATCTCAATGGCCCGGTTGGCGATCACCTCATTGGTGTTCATGTTCGATTGAGTGCCCGAGCCGGTTTGCCAGACCACAAGCGGGAAATGGTCAAGAAGCGTGCCATCAATCACTTCTTCCGCCGCCTCAGCAATGGCGTTGCCGATTTTGGCATCCATGGCACCTAATTCTACATTGGTCTGGGCTGCCGCTTTCTTGACGATGCCCAAGGCCCGGACCAGTGGCGCTGGCATGGTTTCACCACCGATCTTGAAATTGATCAGGGAGCGGGCGGTTTGAGCGCCGTAATACCGGTCATGGGGAACGGGTAATTCACCCATGCTGTCGGTTTCGATGCGGTGGTTTTTATCGGTCATGGCTCTGGAGATGTTGAGGATGATTATCAGGAAGGGCTGTTTTACGGTGATCGATCTTGCAAATCAAATACCCGGTGTTCACGGAACGAAAACCTCACTATTTCTGTAGCCGGGGCTAGGGATTATCACCATTTTGCTCCCGGGCGATGTGACCGAAGGTTTCTTGCGTGACCTCTGCTGGTGTTATCTCGCCGCGATCCACACGGTCCCACGCATACAGGCTTGCCTCCATAAACTGGGCTTTTTCATCAAGTTGTTCATCAATGGTGATCCAACCATTGGCCCGGGGCCAGAAATATTGGCAATCCAAGCGTGTCTGCCCAAAAAAGCCGGCTGGGAGGGACGTCGATTGATTCTTTAGATAGCCGGGAAAATCTCGATTTGGTTGCACGAGCGGAACGGGCTCACCGAAGCGACAAAAATTGTCGCGGTTTTCTTCGAGAGCAATCAAATCATTCATGCAACGCTGGGCTTCTTGTGGGTTTCCGCCCTTGAATTTTATCGTGGCCCATACGATCGGGCCACTGGCGGTGAAGGCTTCACTGAAAGATTGGCGGGACCGGCTGATATCGTGGGCTACCTCACGGGTGCAGAGGAGCGACTGCTCTTCTGGCGTCAGATCTTCATAGGGCGCTAATTCACGAACGAAATCGTTAATACCACTGAAATCGTCGAAGGAGCGCTCCCATGAATCAAGAATGCCTGAGTATAATAGGCTCAGCATTTCTGGGAGCACGATATAGCTTTGCCAACCAATTTGGGCGTAGAGGGCGCGCGTTTCCTCATGATATTTTTTGGCCAACCCTTGGTAATACTCAAAGGCTGCTTTGTATTGGTCTCGATTGGCCGCAATGCTTTCCGCGCTGATGCTGGCCTGCGGCTCCACAGCCCCATTATTTGGGGCTGTATCTTGGGCTTTGACGGTCATCGGCACCATCAGCAGGCACATGATCGGTAGCCACAAAGCAAGGGGTATCAAATGCCGTCGCGTGGAAGAGAGTATGGACACAGAAGGCCTCATTTAGTGTCTGGTTGCGAGGGATAAGCGGCTTATAGCAGGTCTCGCAGGCGGTACCAGGCCATGGCTAGCACGAGGGCGGGGGTACGCAATAATCGGCCACCCGGGAATTGCTGATGCGGTATTTTCGCCATCAAGTCAAAGCGTTCGGCCATGCCAGCAATGGCGTCAGCCATGACCCGCCCCGCCATACCAGTGAGCACCACCCCATGGCCTGAAAACCCGTGGGCGAAAAAGGTGTTTGGCCCGATTTTGCCCAGATGAGGTAGGCGCTTGGCGGTAATTCCCACAAATCCACCCCAGCTATAATCGATGGTTGTGCCGCGAAGTTGCGGGAACACCCGCTGCATTTTGCGGGCGACCTGTTTTGTCACATCGGGCAGCTCATACCCTGAATAGCTGACACGACCGCCAAATAACAGCCGGTCATCAGGCGCGCGGCGGTAATAATTAAGCACGAAATGTAGATCACAGACTGCCTCATTCTCGGGTATCAAAGAACGGGCCATGTTCTCACCCAGCACTTCGGTGGCCACCACATGGGTGCCGACCGGCATCACATAGCCTTCGATCTCTTGCGCCACGCCTTTGAGATAGGCATTGCCAGCCAGCAGCACATGGGTGGCGGTCACTACAGCGCCGCTGTCAAGGGCGACCCGCACGGGTCCGTTCTGGTCATAGCCTTCAAGGGTTTCAACCCGGCTATTCTCGGCGATGGTAGCCCCTGCTCCCTCCGCAGCGCGCGCCAGGCCCAAGGCGTATTTTAACGGGTGAAGATGGCCACTTCCCGGGTCATACAGGGCACCGATGTAACGTGGGCTGGCCACCCGTTCTTGTATTTGATCAGGGCGCCACACTTGCAGCCCCTCAACCCCCAGGGCGCTCCATTCCTCGAAAGTGTCCCGGCAGTCCACCAGATGGCTGTCTTTTTCAGCGGCGTGGATATAGCCCCAACTCAGGTCACAATCGATTTGATGCTGCGCCACTCGTTCGCGTAACAAGGCCAAGGCTGCCTCAGACAAATCCCAAAGCTTATCGGCGTCTTGCTGGCCGACCCAGC
>JBCCBF010000208.1:0-5220 GCA_039814445.1 Pseudomonadota bacterium | reverse complement strand
CTTGCGGCTCAAAGAAATCATGGGGATCGTGACACATGGGCGGTGCGCTGGGCGGGCGGCCAAGCCGTGCCGGTTTGCCACGATTTTCAATAGTAATCTCACGCTGATAGACAATGCGGGAGGACAGATCGGTTTGCGGTTCCGGCCAGGTTTTTAAAACCTGCACTTTCTCAAACCGCTCGCCCATGATGTCGGCTTGCGCCTGGCTGATCGCGCCCGCCTCATCGCTAAATATTTGTTCGGTACGCCAATGGCTGCCCGACCAAACCTGATATTCAAAAACAGGGTCGAGCGGCACCTGCGGCTTGTCGGGTGCAAAGTCGTAATCCGAAGACTGACGGGTATGGGCGGGTGGTTGGCTCATGGTTCGGCATGGTGCCGAAAATCGCCTACCGAACCGTTAATGCGGGGCTTTTAACCGATGGGCCGATGGCCTGGTGTCTTGTGGCTGGTGCGCCGGGGTATGCCATGCTATCAGGCTGCTAAGCACGCTGCGTCATGCGGCGCGCACCACCCCATCATAGAAGGCGACACCCATGTTGATGACTGCTGATAAGCCAGAACAGGTCACACCGATTGATCAATTATCGGTCAAAATTTTCGCCGATGGGGCGGATCTGTCGACCATGGTTGCGATGGCCGCCGACCCGTTAATCAAAGGCCTGACCACAAACCCGACCTTGATGAACAAAGCTGGCATCACCGATTACGAAGCCTTTGCCAAAGAGGTGCTCGCGGCGATCCCTGACAAGCCGATTTCCTTTGAGGTTTTCTCTGATGATTTCGAGGATATGGCGCGGCAAGCGCGCCAGATCGCCAGCTGGGGTGACAATGTGTATGTGAAGATCCCGGTCAGTAACACTAAGGGTGATATGGCCTATGATCTGTGCCGTGAACTGGCCGCTGAGGGCATTAAGCTTAATGTCACCGCCCTTTTGACCGAAAACCAAATCACCGCGGTGATCGATGCCTTGAACCCTGAGGTAGCGTCCTATATTTCAGTCTTCGCCGGTCGGATCGCTGATACGGGCCGCGATCCTGTGCCACTCATGGCCCAGGCTGTTAAACAAGCCGCCGCAAAACTGCCCAAGGCTGAGTATATCTGGGCGAGCCCGCGTGAATTGCTGAATATCTATCAGGCCGATCAAGTCGGCGTGCAGGTGATCACGGTGACCAGCGATATCCTCAAAAAGCTGCCATTGATTGGCCGCGATTTGGATGAGTATTCCCTCGATACAGTGGCGATGTTTTATAAGGACGCCCAAGCGGCGGGTTACCAGCTTTAATCCCCTGGCTCATATCCTGAGGGGTGAGCGGCCTGGATCATGCGTCTTTGACGGCGCTTTCCCATTTGGTATCTGCCACCTTGACCGCCGGGTGGGATACTAACAAGTGCCAGATAACCGCTTGCATCGCTTCACTATGGGGGGTGATCGTGGCGTCATTGACCACCGGCACCCGGACCACAGCGTCGCCCATTTTGGCGGTATGGCCACCATCCCGGCCGACCACGCCAAACACCTTGGCGCCCACCCCTTTTGCGTAATCGATGGCGGCGACCAAATTCGCGCTGATGTTGCGCTCAGCATCACCACCGCCGACCGAAAAGATGAACAACCCATCCTCGGCCTTCAACCGGCTGGTTTTCAGATAGGCGGCAAACACGGTCGGCCAGCCCTCATCATTGGTCCGGGCGGTCAGCTCTGACACATTGTCGGTGGGGGCATAGCTCTCAATACCCGCGATTTTGCGGAAATCATTAACCGCGTGGGAGCAATTACCCGCACTGCCACCCACCCCGAGGAAGAACAGCCGCCCGCCGCGATCGCGTAACGCGGCAAGGGATTGGGCCAGGTTTTCCACGGCTTCCACATCCAATTGGTTGAGAATGGCAATTGCTTCGCTGACATGCTGCTGGCTATAGGACATAAGCGTCTCTGAGTTTCTGGGGCGGTGTTTCACGGGAAGGGCATCGCACCGACCATCACAAGGGGATTGTTCATCACAAGGACCGTGGTGATCATCGAGCGCTCTTCATTGCCTCTTCCCATATATTCACCCCGGCGACAAGTCATCGAGCAATAATCACCATGGCCCATTCCAACAATCCTGTGACCGGGGCACCCATGGTCGAGGCATCAACCGCTAAGGGGTCCGTAACAGGAGAACTAGGCCCCGGCGCATCCAACTTAGGCGCGCCTAACCCAGGCACGAGATGGGCAGGCCTGGTGCTGGGTTTTGCCATGGTGGCGGCGGCGACCCTGTGCCTGATCATCTCCCTGTTGTTGCCGGTTGGGTTAATGATCCGGTCCGATGTGATCGGCTTTCCCACCTATTATGATTTTGACAGTCGGCATTATCTGTCGATCAAGCTGATCTGGTTGATCGGCTGGCCAAGCCTCACCGCCCTCGCTTTCTGGCTCGGCCACCGGTATTTAGCACCCATTGGCGGTGATTGGTGGCGCCAACCGCTTTGGACCGAACCCGTACAAACCACACCGTCACCCTCGACCATCTGGGTGATGACGGCGCTGATGCTCGCTACGCTTTTGGCCCCTTGGTTGTTGTTCGGCCTGTCATCGGCCACAGCGGTCACGATTGCCGATACCGGTGAGGTTATCGCCTATCCTTGGTTTCCTTTCTTGTTGGCAGGGGTCGCCTCCTTGGCCGCGGGCGTTATCATCCGTAAAACGCCCGATGCTTTACCCAGCCTGGCCATCATGTATATCGGCGCGGCCTTGTTATGGCCGGTCTTTGGTGGCTTGCCTGGCGCGTTAGGGCCTATGGATTATTTCCATGAGGGCGAGATGCTTGTCCCGGGCGCTGGTTTGCTGGACGGGCAATTGCCCTGGCGGGACCTGCAAATGATACATGGCCCGTTTTTCGACGCGGTACGTGGCGCGTTGGGACAGGCGCTATTTGAGCCGTCGCGTTGGGGTGCCGTGGCGGGCATCCATGCGGTTTTGAACCCGCTTTATTTCATCACCTGGTTTTGGTTTTTTGCCTGGCTTGCCCGGGGCCAGGTATTGCCCGCTTTTCTGGCTACCTTGGTGGTGGCGAGTTTGGACCCATTTGTCCATGTGCGGTTGTTGTTGCTTGCCCCCCTGTTATTGGCCACGGGCTGGTATTTAACCGCCCCCAGCATCAAACGCGCTTTGTTGATGGTGACGATCGGGGTGCTGCTAGCGATTGGCACGCCCGAGGCCGTGTTCGCTCCGCTTGCTGTGGCCATTGTGGTGTTCGCCCATGATGTGTTGCAGCCGCGCCCCCGTCATTTTGCCGCCCTGAAACCCGCGATCATGGCGGGCGTGATAGTGGGCGGTGTTGCGCTCGGGCTGCTCGGCTTGTTGGGTATGCTGCCGGGGATGTGGCACCATCTTATGGAATTTCCCCGTGATCATGATTTGGCCGGCGCCATTCCCTTGGGCCGCGACAGCCGTATTGCCATGATTGCTGGTTTGGGCGCGGGCGTGTTGGCGGTGATTATTGCCGCCAGCATTAGTCAGATTTGGCGGCTTTGGCTGGCACGGGTGGGAGGCTACACCCTCGATCCTCGGGTCTGGGTCTTGCTGGTGGCCAGTCTCTTCGCCGCGCTTTATTTCCAGAAGCTCGTAAACCGGTTGGATGGCCATGTGTTCCATGTGATCGCTGGCACAGCGCCCTTGATCGGCTGGGCCGTGATAACCCTGACCCGTAGCCTGCATCACCGCTTGCCGCCCATGATCGCCCGGTGGCAGCCGATCACTTTGTTGTTGCTGGTCATCGTGGCCCTTACCGGCCCCGCCTGGATCAAGGATCAACGGGCCCATATGAAGGCCCGCTGGGCGGCCCCGGCCCCTGATCTGGTCCCCTGGCGTGTTTTAAGCCAATGGCAACCCCAGGTCGCACGCGCGCCGGTCCATGAAAAATTGGGTTATGCCACCGCCGAGGCTGAGCAGGAAACAGCCCTGCAAACCTGGCCGCAACTGATTGCCGATTATGACCTGGCCGACCACCCGGTTTTGGATATGACCAACCGGCCGGGGTTGTTCCATTATTTGCTCGGGCTGCAACCAGCCTCAGACTTTTTCTATATTTCCATGGCATTGCGGCGCAGCAGCATGGCGCAGATCATCGATGATTTGGGTGATGATATCACCGCGATCATGCCGCGCGCCCGCGGTTGGGATGGTATCCCTGATACCGTTCGCCATTACAACGTAACCGCCGCTGTTCTGGGGCGGGCGCAACCCGTGGCCGACGCCCCGGCATCGGTGTTGTATAGGACGGGTACGGGTCAGCCAGCACCATCCCTGGCCGCGGGGGTGGTGGCCTGTGATTGGGGCTTTGCCCCAGCCTATCAGGCCCCACCAGATGGCGCCGATTGGCAAGCGCTCGACATCACCCGGCGACAAGAGGCAGAGGCCATCCGTCTGGCCGGTTGGAGCCTCGACCCCACCGTTATGCAGCCAGCCATACAGATACGCTTATTCCGCAATGGCGAGTTTTTCGCCAATATTGATGTGGGTGAGGACCGCCCGGATATTGTCACGGCTTTCGGGAACAATCCTGGTGTTTTGCCATCGGGTTTTGATCGCGTTCTGACCTTGCCACCTGGCTGGGTGGATGACTTGACCGCCCAAGCGGTGATGCCCGATGGCCGCCTGGTTACGTTTAACAAAACCCATTCTGCCTATGGCGGGTTTGATATTTTTGACGTGGTCGGTGGTGGCCAGGATGTGGCCAGCTGGGACCATGGGAATAATGACGAGACCTTGGGCGGCTGGCTTCGGATCACTGGCACGCCCGCTGGTCAGGCGCTGACCCTGGCACCGGTGGCGCGGTCTGGTGAATGGAAACCCGCGCCGATTACCGTGCAAAAGCCAGCCCACCATAGCGCCGATCGGCCGCTCTATCTCCGGCTTGATGCTTGCCCTGGTTTTATCGGTCGTCGGATCGGATTGGCCGCCACTGATCGTGGTGATTTGGGCGATGTTGCCCTGGCCGTGAGCCGCTAATCCCCCAGCTAAGCTGCCCATGTTGTCTGTAAGTCGGGTGGTTTCTTTTGGCCCCGGAACCGGATGGTTCCCTTTAGCCCGGGGACCGGGCGATGGCGACCATCTGATAACCAAACCGTTGGCCGATCAGGCTGCGCACGGGCAGGTTCAGCCTGAACAAGATGGCAAAGCCTTTCAGCGCCAGCCGGGCCGGCCATGACAGGCGTGCGTTGTTGCTTTCCAG
>JBCCBF010000169.1:0-6046 GCA_039814445.1 Pseudomonadota bacterium | reverse complement strand
CTTACGCCAGCCTGGCGCAATTGATAACCCACGGATTAACCGCCATCCCGGGACCGCAGCTTCCAGGGCATGGGGCTGTGTCCCATGGCACCATGCCGGAGTTGGATCAGCAAACCGATGATGGGTTCTATCAGGATACGGAATACTCCCTCGACTTCTTTATTGGCCTGGCCGATTTCAACGACCGGCTGGTGGACGACCCTGATTACGCCGCGTTGCTAGGCTTGTTCGGCACCAATATGCTGTTCCCCACGGGCTCACGGGCCGTCAAGCGCCAGCATGAGAAGGGGCGCCCAGCAGAATTGGCCAGCGTCAGCCAAATTCGCGCGATCCCGCATAATGCGGTGTTGCAGCAGATGGGCTATATGGCCAATAGCTGTGGCGGTATCGGCAGCGCCATTGGCCGGGATGTGGAGCGGTTTTGGGAAATCTTTGACCGGTCCGCCCGGTGCCAAGGGTTTATGGACCTGGCCAATGCGGCCCATGATCGGTCAAATCTCGATGCGCTTTTGGCCTATATTGATCTGGTCGATCCCGGGTTCTGGCTGCAACGCGCCATGCATGGCGACCCCCAAGCCGAGGCTTGCGAAAGGCTCGCGCAGTTTTTCCAACAAGCGGGCCGCTATGGTCGGGTCTGGCCCGCGGCACAAACATTGATCCATGATGCGCTGTTGCTGCGTGAAGCGCTCAACAAACGCGCAGAACGCCAGGACAGCGCCGCCGAGCAATCCGCGGTGGCCCAGGCTTGGGATGATATGAGCTTGCCGATGAGCCATGCGTTGCGTCTGGCCATGATCCAAGTGCTGTTTGTCCTGGTCACTCGTATCCCGCGGTTCACCAGCCAGCCTGATGTGACCATGGATGATGTGCGCGCCCAGCTTTTAAGCCTGGATGTGCCGGTGGCGTTAGAGGCGTTACAGCGTGCCTTTCCCGCGACGAAACCAAGTGATCAAACCCATGATTTTGGTGAAGCCGCCACCTATCAGGCGGAGGGGCAGCAGGGTTATGATGTGGAACACGAAACCTTGTTCCAGCCGATCGATCAGCTTTATCAGCTGATCCGTGAGATGAGCAGCGCTATCGCCCATCAGATAGGCGCTGTGGGGTAATGGCGTTGGCGCGGCTTGTTGGCAATAGGGCCTGACCCGCTCCAAAATCGTGGAAGATTGCATCTCGCATTAGCGGTTGGGCGCAACAATTGTTATAGTTTCTCTTAAATCCAACCAAAATCAGAATGAGTGGTGGTTGGTGTGGGGAGACTTGATGTGAGTATACGCAACCGCACATTCCGTTATGAGGTGCAAATCGCCCATGAGGGGCGCTGGATTATCCGTAATGTTTACAGCGATGATCGGCAAGCCCTGTCCCGGGCGAGATCGATGGTCCATACCGAGCGCATGGCTGAAGCCATCAAGGTGATCGAATTCCGTACCGCGCCCAATGGGTTCACCACTGAAAAAGAATTGCTGCAAATCGACCGCCTTGATGCCTACCGGAAGCAGGAATTCCAAGTGGCCCCGGTGGATGAGGTTGAGTTTTGCGCCACGCATCAGGATTTATTCTCGCTTGATGCTCGCCGGGCCATGGAAAAGCTGTTGCGGCCTTATCTGGGGCCGGAATCTTTGACCCCGACGGAATTCCTCCACGTCTCCGCCTATCATAAGGAAATCGACCGCAAAGGCCGGCTTGTGGAATCAGCGCTGCATATGGTGGCGCGGCTGCAAGCGGGCTCAGGCGGCAACAAAACCGCTAAACGCTATGATGAGCTGTCGGCGATGGCGACTGATGTGCAGAACCTGGCGCAAGATTTCGTCTATGATAGCAAAGGGCTGCCACGCCTGGATGACCATAATTACAAAGAGGTCGTGGCCGCAATCCGTGACCAGGTGGCACCCGATAAAGCCCCGTTTTATATCACCGCCGCTGTCTGCCATTATCTCATGCAGCACCGGGCCATGATGGATAAGCTTGAGCGCCTGGTGACCATGTTGGCGTCCAGCGACCGCGATGCCATCAAGATATTGGACAAGCTGTTTGCTGATGCGATTGTGGCGCCCGGGCTGATGCGTGATTTGCTCGGGCCGCAAATCTCCTTGTCTGATCACATCAAGCAATGCCTGGAAGTGTTGCGGGGCAATTATGGCGTCGAACAAGTGGGCGGCCAGCGCTTCTTGGTTGCTGTTAGCCATCTGATTTCAGGCGGGTTGTGCCCTGAGGCGGGGGAGGCCATCCGTTTGCATGTGGTGCGCGCGGTGACCAGCGACACCCCCCTGGACCGGCGAGAACCACACCCGACCGATGAGCGGCGACGGCTCGAGATCTTGGCCCAAGATATAGCGCAAGACGATGTGATGGGCGCATCGCAAGAGTTGATCGATAAAGCCCTGGATCGGCGGCGGCGGCGAACCCGCAGCGATTTACTGCGCCAAGAGGGGTTGGAGGAATTGGCCGATCAGGCACTCTAGAAACTATTTTTTGTTTTTGCTTGATGTGGTCTGGCTCAAACCCTGAAATCTACATATTATTCCAGTGTTACGAAGCACTTGGCCCCGCCCAGGAAGAATGAAGAGAAATTGTGACGCGGCTGACTCAATCCACCATCGCTATTGAATTCATCGAATTCATCGAACAACGCCCCCATACGGTGCTGGCGTTGATGAAGCGTGTGTTGTCACGGTGCCGCGAGCTAACCAATGCCCAGGCCGGGACAATTTTTATTCTGCGCAAATCCAGGTCGAATAATATTCTTGAGGCCATGAGCCTGCAAAACGATATCGTCAAAGTGGGCCAGACGACTTTTTCGATCCCCGTGAATAAGCACTCAATCGCGGGATATGTGGCGGAAACCGGGGATGTGGTGTTTATCGATGACACCAACCATCTGCCCGAAGACGCGCCCTATACCTTCAATCGAAAATTTGATGACGATACCGGGTTCAACACCCAATCCATCATGGCATTTCCGATCCGGAATTTCGAAGGCCATGTGATTGGTGTCGTGCAGTTGATTAATGCGTGCGATGATCACGGTACGGTAACCGAATTTGAACGTGATTTTGCTCAAGTAATTCAACCGGTTAACAATATTGTTGGTCGGGCGATTGAGCGTGCCGATCACACCGAGAAACTCCAGGCAAAGAACGCCCAGCTGCGGCGGCGTAACAAGCAGCTCAAGGCAGAACGCGAACAGGTGGAATTACTGCGGGTTGAGACGGAAACCGCCTTGATGACCACCGTCAACCTGTTGGCCAAGGCCGCGGAGCTGCATGATGATGTCACGGGCAAGCACGTGAACCGGGTCGGCATGTACAGCGCGTTGATGGCTAGCCTTCTCGGCAGCCAGGTGGAGTTCGTCGATGAAATCCGGTATTCGGCAACCCTGCACGATGTGGGCAAGATGTCGGTGGACCAGGCGATCTTGCACAAACCCGGGCGGCTCACTGATGATGAGTTCCGGGAGATGCAAAACCATACCCTTTATGGTTATCAAATCCTTGATGATGTGGACCGATTGCAGATGGCGGCAGAGATTGCCTTATCGCACCACGAAAAATGGGATGGTGGCGGCTACCCTAATAATATAGCGGGTACTGATATTCCGCTGTCCGCACGGATTGTTTGCTTTGCTGATATCTATGATGCCCTGCGCAGTGTTCGCCCTTATAAGCGCGCGTTCAGCCACGCGGAAACTATCGATATTATGCTTAAAGGTGACGATCGCTTAGACCCGTCTAAGCATTTCGACCCAGAGCTGCTGACCATCTTCAGCAATCATCACGATAAGTTCGGCCAGATCTATCACGATCTCGCTGATGATGAGCTAACAGCGGCTGAATAAGCCTGTCTGACCCCGTGTGTAGCTGGGGACAGCCCGCGTAATTCATCGGTCAAACCTGATCCACGGCGTGGCGATCTTCCGTATAGAGATTATCGATGATCATTCATGACCCAGGGATTTTCCATGCTTTACGCCTTCCGCCGTGTTCCCCATTGGCTGCCCACCCTCATGTTTGGTGTGGCATTGGCCAGTCTGATAATGGCGCCGAGAATAGGTGCTGCGGCGGATGAGGCATCGGCTGATGAGCTGCCGGCTAATCTTTATTTTGACGTGACAATGGATGGTAAGCCCATGGGTTATCACCATGTGGAGTTCAGCCGCGATGGCGATGATATCCTGGTCGATATTGATATCGATCTGCGCGTGAAATTCGCCTTTATTACCGTCTTCAAATACATCCACGAAAACCAAGAGCGCTGGCAGGGCGATACTGTCCAATCGCTGGTGTCAAAGACCGAAGACAGTGGCAAAGCGTTTGCCGTGAATGCTGTTCGTGACGGTGAGTTGCTGGTGGTTGAAGGATCACGCGGCGATTACGAAGTGCGCGGTCCTTTGGCGACAACCAGCTATTGGCATTACGAGACGATGACCAGCAATGACCGTATGCTTAATTCGCAAAAAGGCGACCTGCTGCCCTACACCTTGACCAATCAAGGCACGGAAATGATCACGGCCCGCGGTCAAGAGATTGAAGCCGTGAAGTATTTCTTGGATTCAAAAATTGATACCTGCATTTGGTATGCCGCCGATACCAATGAATGGGTCAAGCTTGAGTTTGATGCCCGGGGCCGCACAATTGAATACAATCTGGTCACCGATAAAGCCCAAACCACCGATAACAAGGCCGCAAGCCTGGTAGCACCGACGGCGACGGTTCTTGCGGCTGGTCAAGTGCCATCGTCGCGCTAAGTCAACAGGCTTAAAACTAGTGTCTGAAAGTTAGCGCCCATGCCCGTTTTACGTCTTGTTCTTGGTGATCAACTAACCCGCCATGTGAGCTGCCTGAATGGCTGGCAGGAGGGTGATGTGGTCCTGATGGCCGAAGTCCGGTCTGAAGCAAGCTATGTGAAGCACCATAAGAAGAAGATCGTTTTCTTGTTCTCGGCCATGCGGCATTTCGCAGAGCAATTGCGCGGGGAGGGGATTGATGTCCGCTACCGTCGCTACACGGACCCGGATAATCAGGGCTCGTTACTGGGTGAAGTGAAAGCGGCGATCAAAGAACATGAATTTGATGCTGTCATCCTGACCGAGCCTGGCGAGTACCGCCTGATGGATGAGATGCAGGATTGGTCTGATGCTTTGGATCTGCCGGTGCATATCCGTCCTGATGACCGGTTTATTGCCACCCATGATGATTTCTCCGGATGGGCCGAGGGGCGCAAACAATACCGTATGGAATTCTTCTACCGCGAAATGCGTAAGAAGACCGGCTTGTTAATGACGCAAGATGGTGACCCAGAGGGCGGGCAATGGAATTATGACAAGGAGAACCGTAAGCCGCCGAAAGATGGTCTGAACCCACCCCCACAGCCAAACTTTGCACGCGATGAGACCACCGAAGAGGTGATCGATTTGGTGATGGCTGAATTCCCCGATCACTTCGGCGATGTGGAGCCGTTTAACATGGCCGTGACGGCTAAGCAGGCCGAAGCCGCGTTGACCCATTTTATCGATCGCTGTTTGCCATGGTTTGGGGACTACCAAGACGCGATGGTGGCCGATCAGCCGTTCATGTATCACAGCCTCATTTCCGCCTATATCAACGCTGGGTTGTTGGACCCATTGCATGCCTGTGAGCGGGTCGCGGAGGCCTATGAAAATGGCCACGCGCCGTTGAACGCGGTGGAAGGTTTTATTCGCCAGATCATTGGCTGGCGGGAATTTGTCCGGGGCTTGTATTGGTACAAGATGCCCGAATATGCCGCGCTCAACGCCTTGGATGCCCAGGCGCCCTTGCCAGAGTTTTATTGGACCGGTGAGACCGATATGGCCTGTCTTGCCGATGCGGTGGGGCAGACAAAGACATATGCCTACGCCCACCATATTCAGCGCTTGATGGTCCTGGGTAATTTTGCGTTGCTGTTGGGGGTCCATCCCGATGAGATCAATGAATGGTTTTTGGTCGTCTATGCCGACGCCTATGAATGGGTTGAGCTACCCAATGTCCATGGCATGGCGATCTTTGCCGATGGCGGGATTTTGGGG
>JBCCBF010000260.1:0-4174 GCA_039814445.1 Pseudomonadota bacterium | reverse complement strand
GTCTTATGATTAGACAGGGCAACCATGGCTGGGGTCAACCAGCGGCGGTGATGAGTGAGGAAGGTTTCATGGTCCATGGGCGTGGCTGGCGTTGACCGGCTGCTTTCGGCCGCTTGCCAACTCTGCCACCCATGATCACCAATTTCCCCAACAGCCTCAGCGATTTCGCCCCAAAGGCTCGTATCGGGCGCGCAGTATAAAACAGAGTCACACCCGGCCATGATGGCCATAGACGCCCGGTCGGCCAGGTTTTCATTACCGCCTTGGGATAACGCCCCCATCTGGATATCATCGGCCATCAGATGCCCGGAAAATCCAATTTTATCCCGAATCACCTCGTTAATGATGGTTGATGACAGGGTCACTGGCTTGTCATCAAGCGCCGGGAGCAGCAAATGCCCTGTCATGCCAAGCAAGCGGTCACCATAAAACAAGGACGCCGCCGCAAAGGGCCGGAAGTCGGTCTTCTCTAAGGTCTCAAGATCGCAATCGATCACCGGCAAGGCATGGTGGCTATCAACCGTAGCCCGCCCATGACCGGGCAAATGCTTAATCACCGGGACGATACCAGCCTCACGCAGCCCACGAATGGCATGCAAGCCGGCTGATTCCACCGCGGTGGCGTTATCGCCTAAAGTTCGGTCCCCGAGCACGATGGGATCACTGTCAGGGGTGGGCACATCAAGAACCGGTGAGCAGTTTACCGTAATATCCAGATTACGCAGGACTTCACCGGTAAGACGCGCATGCCAATAGATCGCATCATCGTAACGCCCTATATCAGCGTCCTCTAACAATGTCAAAGCACCTGGGGCGGGAAAAGGTGGCCAAGGCGGTGCTGTTAACCGGTTTACCCGCCCGCCCTCTTGATCGATCAAGATAGGGGCGTCGTGGGCCACCAGGCTTTTAAAATCGGCCACGAGGTCACGCACTTGGCGCGCACGATGGCAGTTGCGCTTAAAAAGGATAAGGCCAAAGGGCTGAAGTTGTTCAATAAGTTGGCGTTCTTGCTCGCTTATTTCGAGACCAGCAACACCAATAATCATGGCTGTGGGACGCGGCATGGAAACTCCAACAATCAGAACAATAGCCGAAAAACCAAGGCATAGCCTGGCTTTGTCCGGCGATCAATGGATCAATCGCGGGTGATAAGACAATCGGTACCCCGGGACTTTAAAGCCTGGCAAACCCGATCCGCGCCATTGCGGTCTAAGACCCCAGCTTGGACCCGATAAAATGTGCCCCGCGCGCCCAAATCAGCGCGTTGTATCTTAAGGTTCAGATTGCCCAGCAAGTCAGAATTAGCCCGCTGAAAACGCCGCCACTCACCCATGGCAGCCTCCTGGCTTCCCACCGACGCCAATTGCACACGCCATCCCTCGACGGCACTAGTGTTTGACCCTGGGGCCTCGGATGGGGCCTGGGATGAGGTTTGAGACGCCTGGCCGGTTAAACGCGGCGGGATATTTGACACAGATGTGGGCTGCAAGGCTGGCTGGGCAGGCTGGCCCATGGTCGCCGGTGCTTGTGAATTGGCCTGGGCCGCGCCAGTGCCACGAACAGGATCACGAACGGGCGCTTGTGGGGCGCCTGGCGCCGGTGCCCGTTGGTTGACGACCGTGCCCCGGGTAATGCCCGTTGATACCGGTGCCGGGGCTCGGGCACCATCGGGCAAGGTGTTTACCTGGCTGAGGGGCCGTGGCGGGACGGGCGGGGCTTGATTAGCCGCCGCAATCTGGTCGCCATCGGCAAGCTCATCACCGCTGGCTGGGCCCACAGGGCGGGTTGGCGGCTGGGGAATTAGCGAGGGAACCGGCGGCCTTTCGGGTTGCTGGGCGGCAGCGGCGATTTGTGCCTGCGCCTGATCGGCTGAGCGGATGGAGATCGGTGTCCGGTTCGGTGACCGGATCTCAATCGTGCCATCGGCTGCTCTGGTTGGCTGCTCTGGTGTCACAGAGATCGGTGGGGGTTGATTAAACCCTGGGGGTTCAGTGGCGGCGCCCGGTCGCTGCATCACCAGCTCGACCTCACCCTGCACCGGCCCTTCGGGCAAAGGAGCAGTCGTGGTCTGGCGAACGTTATTGCGATAGACCAAATTCCCTTCACTATCACTCAACCCGAGCGCGCCACCGGGCTGCAAACCGTTCTGTGCGGCATTAAGCGGCACTTGCTGAGACGCAATTGTACCTCGTCGAATGCGGCGAATGTCGCTGTCAGCCGGTTGTGGCGGGAAAAAGCTTTCAGCCTGTTGCTGCGCCTGTTGGGCGGCTAAGGCTCGCCCACGAGTTGGGTGCCGTGGGGGAACGGGCGGTTGCCCCGCCACGGTCGTCGGGGGGGTATCAACCGCCGTGATATCCGTAACCGTCACGGTAATCGGCCGTGGTGTCATTTGAGGCGCTTGAGGTGATGGAGCCGCAGTCGAAGGCATTACCGATGGCTGATTACCCGCGGGACGTTCTTGACCATCATCCGCTGCTGGCTGATTAGTATCCTGGTTTGTTGCCGCTGCCTCAGGCTCGGGTTCGGCCGTGGGCAATGGCGGTATTGGCTCTAAGGCCGCAAACAGGCTCTCACCCTCACCCTGAGCCAAAGATGGCGACTGAGGAGGTGCCTGAGTAGGCGATTGTGCAGACGATTGAGGAACTGATGATGGCCGTGGGTCAGCCCCAAGACGCTGTACAGGGCCCGTTGGTTGTGTCTCAGCCGGAGTCAGCGGCTTGCTAGCCCCCTGAGTTTCATCTTGTGCCGAGAGGTTTTGTGCAGAAAGCACCTCACCATCTTGCAACACCCCTGTTTGGTTTGCTGATGTTTGATTTGCTGACTGGGGTGCTAAAACCGTGCGATCCGGTTGCTCCGATGACGGTGTAAGAACGGGTGGTGTCGCCCCCGATGATGGGTCAAGACTGTCGTATAAAGCCATGTCTTGAAACGGTATTTCCAACCCGCCTGGTGTTTGTGGCCGGACTTTAACCGGATCGGCTGATGCGGTGACCAGGGGCACGGGCCCCTCACCGCCAATTTGCTCAACCGCGACCCAGGTTACAATGATCGCCGCCACGATACCGCCGGTAATACCCGCCAAGGCTTTAAAACTGATCGCCGGGGTTTCATCATCGAAACCGGCCTCATAGCCCTCTCCCTGGTCCCCTTGGGCCAGGGCGGCGATATCTCTATCCGAGATATAGCGGGTCATTACATCTCCTCAACCGGTTTCACCCCCATCACGGCTAGACCCGACCGAATGACCGTGGCCGTGGCCTCTACCAGCGCTAACCGTGCGCTCGTCAAAGGGATGTTGTCTTCAACAATGACCCTAAGAGTGGCATCGTCACGGCCCGCCGTCCATAAGCTGTGGAAGTTTGACGCTAATTCATACAGGTAGAAGGCAACCCGGTGCGGCTCTCGCGCCACGGCTGCCTGCTCCACAACCCGCGGCCAGGTGGCTAAATGCTTAATAAGGGCCAATTCGGCATCCTCGGATAACAAGCTGAGATCACTTTTGGTCAGCGATTCTCCATCCAAGGCCAGCGCGAGCCCGCGCTCTTCCACCATACGACGAACCGATTGGCATCGCGCATGGGCATAGTGCACGTAGAAAACCGGGTTATCCCGTGATTGTTCTTTAACCTTGGCGTAGTCAAAATCCAGTTGCTGGTCATGGCGCCGGGTCAGCATGGCAAAGCGCACAACATCAGGCCCCAACTCATCCAACAGATCGCGCAAGGTGACAAAGGTTCCGGCACGTTTCGACATCCGCACCGGCTGGCCGTTATCAAACATATGCACGATTTGGCATAGGATGACGTCAAAGCTGACTTTATCGTCGCTAATCGCCTTGATCGCTGCCTGCATGCGCTTAACATAGCCGCCGTGATCCGCCCCCCAAACATCGATTTGATGGTCAGATCCACGTTTGAATTTATCGAAGTGATAAGCGATGTCCGAGGCAAAATAGGTCCAGGTGCCATCGGATTTTTTCAGCGGCCGGTCCACATCATCACCAAAATCCGTGGCCCGAAATAGGGTTTGCGGCCGTGGCTCCCAATCATCAGGCTTCTTACCCTTCGGCGGTTCCAAGACCCCCTCATAGATATGCCCTTTGGCGGTCAGCTCTTGGAATGCCTGTTCCACGGCACCATCCTCGACCAGCTTGCGCTCAGAGCTGAAAACCGAT
>JBCCBF010000047.1:0-12581 GCA_039814445.1 Pseudomonadota bacterium | reverse complement strand
CGATTTTTGACGATATCCGTGTTGATGCCGTCAAGATCGGCATGATTGCGAACGCTGATATCGCCTATGCCATCGCTGACACGTTGCGCCATACCCAGCTGCGTCACATTGTTTTAGACCCGGTGATGATCGCCAAAGGCGGTGATCGTTTGCTCGACCCTATGGCGGTGGACGCCCTGCGCAGTGAGTTGTTGCCCCTGGCCACCATGATCACCCCAAACCTGCCCGAAGCGGTCAACCTGGCTAACACGCAACCGGTCCGTGACCGGGATTGCATGCCCGGGCTTGCCCATAAGCTGCGTGACCTAGGCGCGCGCGGGGTTTTGCTAAAAGGCGGGCATCTAGACAGCGATGATAGTCCTGATTTATTGCTCGTGAACGGTCAAGAGCACTGGTTTGAAGGCCCGCGACACGCGACCCAGAACACCCATGGTACGGGCTGCACCCTGTCATCAGCATTAGCCACACAGCTTGCCATCCTGGATGACCCGCCAGCCGCGGTCAGGACGGCAAAGGATTATGTCACCGGTGCCATTGCCCATGCCGATCAGCTCCAGGTAGGCCACGGCCATGGCCCTACCCACCATTTCTGGGCCCGCAGCTAACACGCCGCCATCACCGCAAGAAACGGGCTGCCGGATCGGCTCTGGTTTGACACGGTGTCACGAAGGCGGCGGATCGAACGCGGTGGGCCTGATGCAGTAGGTCTGATGCGGTTGATCCGACACGCTGTCTTGCAACACCGTCATCACTATCACCGGCCACCACCCACCGCTTGATCCTGATAATGCCCCAGCCATCCCCCACCACACATCATAATGCCAAACAACCACGCTCGGCACCGCCCCAGACCATGGATGGCCTCAGCTGGTTTTTGCTGATCAGCCTGTCGGTTCTGTGGGGCGGTTCCTTTTTCTTCATTGGTATTGCTGTCAACGAGCTGCCGACCTTTACCGTCGTGGTGTGCCGCGTGGCGTTGGCCGCCATTATTTTGCATGGGGTCATGCTGTTTACCGGGCGTCGCATGCCATCTTTAAACGATCGGGCGGGACGCCGAATTTGGCTCGCCTTTTTGGGCATGGGGCTGTTGAACAACGCTATTCCGTTTAGCCTCATCGCCTGGGGCCAGGCCCATATTGCCTCAGGCGTGGCGGCTATTCTCAATGGCACAACGCCTTTGTTTACGGTGCTGGCTGCCCATCTCCTGACCCAAGATGAGCGGCTAACTCGCGGTAAGATCGCCGGCGTCTGCTTAGGCTTTATCGGCGTGGCCGTGATGATCGGCGGCAGCGCTTGGCACGCCTTGGGCAATGCCACGGGCCTGGTCGTCTTAGCCCAGCTTGCCGTGCTGGGCGGGGCCTTAGCCTATGCGTTTGCTGGGGTTTACGGGCGGCGCTTTAAAGCCATTGGGGTCACACCCATGGCCACCGCAACGGGGCAGGTAACCGCCTCAAGCTTGATCATGGTGCCAATGATGGTGGTGGTGGACCAACCATGGTCATTGCCAATGCCGAGTGTCGCCACCCTATCAGCGCTGGTGGGGCTCGCCGCCCTGTCCACCGCCTTGGCCTATATCCTTTATTTCCAAGTATTGGAACGGGCCGGTGCCACGAATTTATTGCTGGTGACGTTCTTAATACCAATCAGTGCAATAGCCTTGGGCATCAGCTTTTTGGGTGAGGTTTTGTTGGCGAAACACCTCATCGGGATGGCATTGATTGCCCTGGGCTTGGCCGCCATCGATGGCCGGCCCTCCCAATGGCTCGGCCACCTTATGGTTCGTCCCCAGAACAAAACACACGAGCGTTAACGACTAACCAGCCTTGCGTTCCATCCCTGGGCGCGGGCTTGACGGCGCGGGGCCAGCATCAGCGGCCAATGTTTCAGCATAGGCCGCAGCGCCCTTGTCGAAAGCGGCCTTCATGTCATCTTCCACATCAGGCCAGAAATTGGCCATGGTTTCAGAATCATTACGCATATCGGCGTATTGCCCGACTTTCTCAATCAGCTGATCGATATTACGGTCCGTCAGCATATCGGGCTGATCAATCGCTTTCAGCGCTTTTTGCAGATAGACCGGCTCGTAAAGACCGAACTCATCACGATACCCTTCCATGGCTTTGACAAAATCATCCGCAGGCATTTGTTGCTTGGGCGGCTCTTGATTTGCCATCACATCGGGGGCCAGATGTTTGCTCAGCCGCTCGGTCGCCTTCACCAGGAAGGGGCCAGCACTTTCGGCGCGGGTTTGGAACCGATTGGGCAGGTCTTGCAAGAAGGCGGCAATGTCTTGCTGGGTGGCGCCATCGGGGAATTCGGCCATCATCGGCTCTTCGATTGCATGGACCGCGTCTTGTCGAAATCCATTGATTTCCGTAAAGGCATCCACCCCGGCGGCTTTACCCGATGGCGGGGTCACCTCGGCGTATAAATCTGGGTCTCGTTTGGCGTCTTCGGCCAGGCTGTTCAGCTCCACGCGAATTTGCCGGCGTAGGTCACTGGCGCTGTAACGAATGCGAGCCATATGGCACTCCCCCTTACGTTCTTATTGGTTTAGCTTATGTCAGCCTGGCTGTTTTGGCCATGTGTTAGGTCTTTTTGCCCGGCATGAGTGCCGCATTCAGGCGTGGGTTCGGGTGTTTGTGCTCGGATAACAGCCGATGCAACGTGTCTTTACCCTCGGTTTGCCCAAGCAAACGCATGCTCAAACGATCCGGCGCGTAATCGATTGCCTCACGCTTACCGTGATGCAAATCATGCCTTTCGATCACCAATTTACGGCGTAAGGCACGCCCAGCCTCGCTTCGTATTTCACCACCGCCGTTACAAACCCACAGTAAATCAATCTGCGCTTTTTTATCGGGCCAATCCGCTTCCAGGCTCAGCGCACGGCTTAAGGTCTGTAGGCGGCCAGTATCGCCAACCCACCGGGCTAGCTGGCTATTGCCCGCCTCGATACGGGTCTTGATCCCCTGCCAATCGCCGGTATCACGACCCAGCAAGGCGGTTGTCAGCATCTGCGATAAACGCTGTTGCTCATCCGGCGTGAAGCCGGCTTTTTTAGTGTCACGGTGGTCCACCACAACCCCACGCATAACCTCAAAGCTTTCATCAATGCGGGCCCAATTGGACGCTTGTTGCGCATCCCGGAGCGAATTGGGCGCAAATAATTCTGCCATGATCGCGCGGTCATCAGACCGCTGCCCTGGTGTGATATGCCAAAGGGGCGGGACGTCTAAGGTAGTGGCCATGGGGTCGTGACGCTGATCCATCATGCCAACAATCAACCGGCGGCGATCGATCATGGGCGTGTTGAAAGCCCGCTGGAAAACCGGTTCTAAACCGGGCGCACGCGCAAGGCTGTCAGCCAAAAACTGGGCATCGCCCAGGGGCAGTGTGTTCGGAAACCAGCGGGGCAGAATTGTCGCCATCATGCAAAATAAGCGCTAAAAAGCGGCCTCAGTGACAGTGTTATGACTGTCTTATACGCAACAATTTAGAAAGCTGTTTGCAGTTATTCGCGCATAAAACGCAACAGCGGCGTGCCTTGGGAATCAGCCAAATACAGATCATCACCGCGCAACCACCACTGGGCTGCCATACCAACCCGGGCCATGAAGTCTTGTTCCGAATTCATCACCGGCCCATGGCAGGCGCGGCGGCTCATCCGCAAGGGACCGAGTTTGAAGACACCGTTACTCAAATCTGCCTTCCCCCCATACCCGTTACAGCCAGTAGACCCCGATACACCGCCCACGCGAAACACCATGGTTTGCGCCGGGGCGTTCGGGTCAATGCGGGCAACCCCTTCCAAGGGTAACACCCGGATCCAGGATGGGCCTTCAAGCCTCGGAATAGTCCCATTTTGGGCCTGGGCCGTGGCCGGGTTGAGCGCCAGACCAGAACCGAGGCTGAGACCTAAGCCCAGCGCCAAGGTCATCACCAGTGTCATCACCAAAGTCATCGTCACGCCCATCACCAAGGCCACAGAGCCACGCATGGTCCCAGCCAATATACGCGCTGACCGATGGGGCAGGGTGGTGACAGAGAAGCGCGGTGTCGCCTGGGCCATAAATTGTGTCCTTATGCGGATTTACCGTAAAGCGGCTGTGGTGCCAGTTATCTTAACGCTGTTCGAAATGGCTCACAACCGATCCGGACCGCCGCATAATCACCACGATGGCACCAACCGGGTCACCCTGGGCTGTGGCTGCCACGGGTGTGTCGAAACGGACAACCGCTTGAACGCGCGCGATCCGATCCTCGAACTGACCACGACGAATGGCGATCAGCTGTACGTTTTTAATGCGCGCTTGGGGATAGCCCAGCGTGCTCACCACATAATCCGTAGCCACCGCTTCGTAATTGAACGGCACGTCAATATAGCTGCTGCCCAAACCAAAACTGATATCAGCCTTGGCCGTGGGGCCAGGGACCACCGCCATACCCGCTATGAGGGTAACGCCCATGACCAGGCTGGTCATCAGTGAAAATAACAAACGCATAATAACTCTCTTTCGACAGGCACGCTGTGCCCCGTGATATCATTCAATGATTGGGCATATAGGCGGGCTTTATAACCATACCAATACACAGTCGTATCAGCCCTTCGTGATCGCTTTGTTACGTCATGCCCCTGTTACCGGTCATCGATACCACCAGGGGTCCCATCCGCGCCGGCGAAATCATCACCCTCGCTAGCCTCTTGTGCTTGTTGTTCTTCAATCGCCTGTTCAGCGGCCGAGATCGCTGCTTTTCGCTGGGCATCGGTCATGCCACCATTCTCAGCCTCGGCATCTACCCCAGCCACCTCGACAATGACCGAGCGACGAGCAAAGGCGATACCATTCTCGTCAAACGCTCGCTGTACGCGCACATACACCTCCCGTTTGATCAGGAACTGCTTGCCCGGCTTTGACATGAATTTACCGCGCACGATGATGGCGCTGTCATCCACGTCGAACACCCCTTGGCTTTTGAACGGTTGGATAAAGTCAGGGCCCAGCTCCTCATGCTCCAGCAAATCACGGCCGATTTGTTTGAAGATCTTTTTGACCCGGTTGATATCGGTGTCAAAGGGCACGCGGAATTTCAGTTTTACAATCACCCAGTCGCGCGAATAGTTGGTCAACTTGGCAATCTCGCCATAGGGCACCGTGTGCAAAGGCCCGCGATGGTGCCGCAAACGCAAGGAGCGAGCTGAGATTTTCTCCACCGTGCCCATGGTGCCGCCAATATCCACGTATTCGCCGATCCGAAACGCATCATCGATCAGGAAGAACAACCCCGATACCACATCCCGGACCAGGGTCTGCGCACCAAAACCAACCGCCAAGCCAATAATACCGAAACCCGCGATGAAAGGCGCAATGTTCACCCCAAGCTCGCTTAAGGCCAACAGCACAAAAGTAATCAAAATCAGCGAATGCCCGGTTTTTCGGAACAGGGGTAGAACAGTGGCGAGCCGCGTGCCCCCCTGGCCGCCCATTTCACCCAGCTCAACCTCTTCAGGCCCACCCAGCCCCTCATCGGCGGCCTTCATACGGCCCACCCAGATATCAAAAATCTGCACCACTAAGAACGTGCCAACCGACAACCAGAACAACTCCACCAGCACACTGACAGCATCACTACCAATACGCAGACTAAGGAGGTTCAAAGGGCTGATATTCCATAAGCCCGCCAGGATCGTGAGCAGCAAAAACAACATCCCCACCCGGCCGATTTTTTCCACCGGCGGGCGCGTCGCCAGGCGTTTGGCTTTAGCGATGTCATCATTCAAGCTATGAATCGGCAGCAATTTCGCTACCAAGGGCACCACAGCGTTCAACAAGGGCGGTAAGAACAAGATGATCATAAGGGTCAGAAACACCCCACCAATCGATATATCGCCCGCACGGTCTGTCGCCGCGTAATATTGGATGAATAAAAACTCACCAAACACCAGAACCATGGCGACCCAAGGCCATGATTTGGCAATGGTGGCCCAGGCCGGGGTCGGGTCTGCATTGCCGGCCATGATCATGTCAGAAAACGCATGGCGACCGCGCCATATCGAGTAGATCACCACCGCAAACAGCATGACCATGAACCAAAAGGTAATGGTCACCGCCGCCTCAACCAGGCCAACGCCCACCCGGAAATTATAGGTCAAGAACGCACCACCACCGATCACCGCAATCACCGTGGTTTGGCGCACCATAAAGCGCGCCCAATAGGTGCTCACCGGGGTCAACCGCGCTTCAGGCACATCGGGCAGCTGGAAAAATTGCGATGACCAGCGGCTGATCCGGATGATCATCCAGGCGACCATCGCCAGCATAAAACCACGCCAATCAAAGCTGTAAGCCTCAAAATACCAGGTCCCAATCAGCACGGTGGTACCAATCGATAGGGTCATTAACAACAACCGGTGATGCGAGATCTTGAGGGTCGCCGATAGGCGCTCTTTCGGAGGCAAGGGGGCGTGCGGCCGGGGTTCTGGCACTGCCCAGCGTATACCTTTTTCGAGCATCAAACCGATCAACACGGCGGCGATGACCACGGACCAATATTCAAGCAAGGTGCGGTCGGTCTGGCTGCCATAGGCAGCAATGGTGCCACCGGTATCGGTGAAAACATTCACGGTATCATGCCAAACGGTGCTGAAATGCCCGGCCAGCAAGGTGGCCGTACCCAGTAATGAGCGCACCAGTTGCTGCCAGCTTTGCCGATCGCCTTCGCCAAACTCGGCTTTTTCATCAAGCTCTAACAGCAACCTTTCGCGTACTTCCGCATCACTGAGCCGGGAGACAAGTTCATGCACTTCACCAGTGTCTTCGGGGTCTTGTGGCGCGTCATTGCTGGCGCTGGGGCTCGCCATCGGCAAACCCGGCATCTGGGCCAAGGCCGGGCTGGTCAGCCCCGGGACCAAGGCCGGGACCAGTGCCATTAAGCCCAGAAGAATAACAATCGGCCCTAGTAATCGCGCCATCACATAAGCATTTCAGTCATCACACAAGGTGCTCACCATTGGCGACTGCGCTGATTGTGGCAAGCGTGATTGAGCAAAATGCCGGAAAAAACTAATCAGGGTGGCCCTAGGATAATCAGGCGAAGCCACGGGTAAACCATAGACTTGCGTGCCTATGCGGGCTAAACCCTCGGGCCAACAGCCACACCAATGAACACATGAGCCGTCATGGAATTTTACCTGCTGCAAGGGCTAACAGGACTGGCCAGCGCCGCCTCGTTATTCTTGATGGCAGCGGGGCTGACGATCATTTTCGGTGTCGCGCGTGTGGTCAATTTCGCCCATGGCTCATTTTACATGCTGGGTGCCTATATCGGCTATAGTGTAAGCGCTTGGCTTATGGCCTCGCCCCTGGGCGATACCCTGGGCTTCTGGCTTGCCTTGCCAATCACCGCGATCCTGGTGGGGTTGATGGGCGCTGGGTTTGAAATGGCTGTGTTACGCCGGTTGTATCACGGGCCAGAGTTACTCCCGCTTCTCTCCACCTTCGCCCTGGTATTGGTCATTCAAGACGTGACACGTACAGCCTGGGGACCCGAGGAATTATTAGGCCCACGGGCACCTGGGCTTGATGGCAGTATTCGCTTACTGGGGGGACGGATCCCCGAATATGATTTGTTTTTGATGGCGCTCGCTGTGGCTGTGTTGGCCGGGCTGTGGTGGTTGTTTCACCGCACCCGGTTTGGCATTTTACTACGCGCCGCGACCGATGATCGCCAAATGCTCGCCGCCCTCGGGGTTGACCAAAAGCGGTTGTTCACCCTCACTTTTTTCTTAGGGGCAAGCTTAGCGGGCTTGGCCGGCGCTCTTCAATTACCGCGATCCACCGCCAATCTAGAGATGGATTTGGCACTGATTGCTGAGGTCTTTGTGATTGTTGTGATCGGTGGTCTCGGCTCAATTTTCGGCGCGTTTCTGGCGGCCATATTGGTCGGTCTTATCCAAGCTTTTGGCCTCTTGTTTTTCCCAACCATGACCTTGGTGGTGATCTTCCTGACCATGGCGGTGGTCCTGGCGGTCCGACCCCATGGGTTATTGGGGCGCAGCCTGCCCATGACGGCGGCGGCCAACCATATACTACCACCATGGCAGCCCCATCGGCATGGTCGGTTGCTGACGGGAATCGCCTTGTTTTTGCTGGCCGCCCCGCTTTATGCGTCGCCTTATCTGATCAGTGTGTTAGCGGAATTTTGGGTGCTGGCCTTGTTTGCGTCGAGCCTGTACTTGCTGATGGGGACGGGCAGCTTGGTATCTTTTGGCCATGCAGCGCTGTTTGGTACAGGGGCGTACGCTTTAGCGTTTATCAATATTTGGCCAGTGTTGGGCCATCACGGCTGGTGGCTTGGGATTATCGCTGGGGTGGTCGGCGGCGCCATGATGGGCGCCATGATTGGTGGGTTTGCTGCCAAGCGACAAGGGGTCTATCTGGCAATGCTGACCCTGGCGGCAGCACAAATACTATGGTCGATTAGCGTGCAATGGTTGGCGGTCACCGGCGGTGATAATGGTATTCTCGGCCTATGGCTGCCCGATGCCCTGCGCCCAGCGGAAACGGTTTATACCGTGATCACCGGGATCTGCCTGATCGGGCTGGCGCTCGTAAGGCGGGTTGATCGCAGCGCCTTTAGCTTAAGCGTACGCGCCATTGCCGATGCGCCCGGACGTGCTTTGGTCAGCGGGCTGCATCCCTGGCCCAAACATGTGCTGCTTTTTGCCTTGAGCGGGGCGATCGCTGGCCTTGCTGGCGCTTTGCACGCGCTGTTGAAAGGATCGGTCTTCCCAAACGATTTGAGCATCCCCCTATCAGTCGACGCTTTAGCCATGGTGCTGTTAGGGGGTATGGGGCATGTGATGGGCCCGATTGTGGGTGCCGCCGTTTTCTTTGGCATTAAGGTAAGCTTTTCAGCCGTTGATTATTGGCGGTTTATTCTGGGGGCGTTGCTGATCATCACCTGTGTGGCCGCCCCAGGCGGTATCACGGGCTGGTTTCAAAACCTATATGCCTTGCGCGCACAAAGACGCGCGTCCCTGTCAAAATCGCGGCCTCGCAACCAGTCACAAACACAAAAGACACCGCAAACAGAGCGGCATCCTTATAAAAACCTCAAGAGGGCACCATGACCGTCGCTCTCCACATTCAAGGCTTACGCAAAAGCTTTGGCGGCGTCATGGCAGTCGATGATGTGTCGACGCATGTTGCGCCTGGTGAATGCGTGGCGCTCATCGGACCCAATGGCGCGGGTAAAACCACGTTAATCAATCTGATATCCGGTCTGATCAAACAGGATGGGGGAAGCATACATCTGCATGATACCGCCATTCACCATCTGCCAGCCCATCGCCGTATCCGTCACGGATTAAGCCGTACGTTCCAAATCACGGCACCCTATCATCGGCTGACCGTACGCATGAACATGGCGATAACCCTAGCCGCGCAACAAACCGGTGCCACATGGCGCTGGTCTGGGTCCTGGCCAGCCAGCATTGATGCAGCGGCCGATGCCTGGCTAACGCGGCTCGACCTTCAATCTCATGCTGATGATTTGGCCGGGACACTCGCCTATGGCGATCAGAAACGCTTAGAGCTCGGGCTCGCCCTGGCGACCGAGCCGACACTGTTATTGCTCGATGAACCCATGGCGGGGGTCAGCCACGAAGACCGCTCATCATTGATGACACAGGCGAAAGCCGTGCTTGAACAAGACAAGCCTGGTGCCATCTTGTTCACCGAGCATGATATGGCCACCGTATTCAGCCATGCCGACCGGATATTGGTTTTGGATCAAGGCCGGTTAATCGCGGCCGACACGCCAGAGAAGATTGCTAACAATGACCAGGTGCAGAGGATTTATCTGGGCCAGTCTGGCGCAAGCCATATGGTGGGGGCGGGATAATGATAAGCCAGCCTAGCACCATGACATCGCCCGCACCGCCCGCACCGCCCTATGACGAGACCACTGGGCTCAGCATTCGGGACCTTGAGGTCGGCTATGGCACCGGCACGGTGATCAAGGGCGTGAGTTTTGATCTGCCCGAAGGCACAGCGACCCTGTTGACCGGTCGGAACGGGGTTGGCAAATCAACGCTTTTAAAAGCGATTATGGGCTTTCTACCGATTGCCGCCGGACACGTACAGTGGCAAGGCCACCCCTTGCTCGATGCCACGCAGCCAACGGCCACCAAGGATACCAGGTCCATTGCCCAGCTAGGCTTTGGCTATGTGCCTGAAGATCGGCGAGTGTTCCAAGAGCTAACAGTGGCCGCGAATTTGGTCACAGGCGAAAAACAAGGCCCAGGCCATCGCTGGTCCCAGGCTGATATCCTGACCCTGCTGCCGCCGCTAAAGCCGCTGTTGAACCGGCGGGCGGGGTTATTGTCTGGCGGTGAGCAACAGATGCTGAGCGTGGCGCGCAGCCTGATGGGGGCGCCATCAATCCTGTTATTAGACGAACCATCCGAGGGGTTGGCGCCAGTTATCTTAGACAGCATGGCAGAGGCATTAAAGCACCTGGTCAGCACCGCCAAAAACGCGCAAGAAACGCCGCTAACCCTCTTGATAACAGAGCAAAATTGGCAATTTGCAAAATCATTTACCAACCGTGTTTTGGTGCTGGATCAAGGCTTGCTCGTCCATGACGCCACGCTGAATGACTTTGCCCAGGATCAATCAGCACAACAGCAGTGGCTGGGAGTTCATTTTTAGTCACAAGCCAGGGTCACGACCGGCGCCACCGGGATAAATATGGGCGCGGGCGATGACCACTATGACTTAAAACAAAGAGCCCTGGGCCGATACTGGTTCGGGTTCAGGGCTGGCCAGACATTGGGGGCCTTCCGCATCCCGCTGGTTCACCCAGGTGGAAACCGGGCGATGGGTTAAGGCACTCACGGTGGCTGTAGCCTCTGGTAGCTGGGAAGCACGCAGCCACCCAATCGCCTGCTTAGCCGATAATATAACCGGCATGCGGTGGTGCACGTCCCTGGCGACCCCTTGCGCTTCTTGGGTTAAGATGGCCACATTACTATGAGACGCCCGCCATTCGGCGCTGGGAAAACTCGCTTCAATCCCAGCCATCAGAAAAACATCTGATGAGGTAGCTTCAAAAAAATGCGGTGTACGCTTACCACCGGCTTCTGTGGTTGCTTCATAAAAGCCATCGGCAATGATCAAGCAACGCTGGCTAGCCGCTGCTGGGGCAAAAGCACGGGCGGTGTGCACGGTTTCAGCCCGTGCGTTAATGAACGGCCCACGCTTTGCCTGGCGTTGATAGTCAGGGGTCATCCATGCGGGCTGGTAACCCCAGCGGGATAGGGCCAGGCATGGGCTGGTGCCATCATGGCGCAACACCAGGACATCATGGGAAGGCCGAATGTTGAACCGACCCGCTGCCATAGCCACATCACCGCGACTGTGGTCTTGATCGAGCGTACCCAACTCATCACCAAGCAACGCCTCAAGGCATGCCAATATCTCTTCAAAAGACCGACGAAGAGTGTAACGACCACACATATCAATAGCCTTTAGATGACCGGGCGCAGCACGTGGTCAGTCAATTTCGTTCGACAGGTCTGTACCGGCCAGATAGCGGGATAAATTATCGGCAAAAAACGTTGTATAATAATCGGTAAAACCCAAGATGTTGTCCGAGCTATGGGGGGTGATCAACGTGTTGGGCGCTTGCCAAAGCGGATCATCAGCGGGCAATGGCTCGCGCTCAAAAACATCCAAATAAGCGCCGCGAAACTTACCGGATTGTAACGCTGCATTCATGTCTGCCTGATTGACCACCCGGCCCCGCGCTGTGTTGATAAAAATACTGCCCTGCTTCATGGCGTCGAAGCATTCGGCGTCAAAATAACGTTTGGTGCTGGTGTCAAAGCGTAAATGCAGGCTGACAATATCGGCCTGAGGCAAGAGAGATAGCAACACATCGCGCTCGGACCCATGCACCTCATCAGCCAGGGCGTGATCACCGGGCGTACGCCTGGTGGCCAACACGCGCATGCCAAGGGCTTTGGCATTATGGGCCAGACGCTGGCCAATGGCACCAAAGCCAATAATCAGTAGTGTCTGATCGGCCAACGGTCGAAACGGCATGGGCCGCCAATCACCAACCGATTGAAGCGTACGGTAATGCAGAAAATGCCCGTTAAGCGCTAACATAGCGCCGGTAATCGTCTCCGCCAAATAGGGAGCCAAAACGCCCGCGCAATGGGTGATCTTAATCCGGTCTTTATCCCAGGCAGGCAGATGGTCATAGCCCGAGCCTCCCACTTGCATCCATTTCAAACGGGGATGAGAAAATACCGCCTCAAAGCATGCCCGCGGAAAGGCAGGACCAGAGATTGAAAAGACAATCTCAGGGTCGTATTCAGCCAAGGCACCCGCCACTAAATCGCCATGGGTGACCGCTTGGAATTGCAAGTTTGGATAGCGTTCGCTGAGCAACGCCAATGTTTGTTGCGGCTCGGTATGCATCACCAGAACCGGTCGGTCCGTTTGAACAGTAGCCGTGTCAGCCATCGCATTGCTCACTGATAGGGTCATAAAGCGTACGCCATCATAAGG
>JBCCBF010000331.1:0-3103 GCA_039814445.1 Pseudomonadota bacterium | reverse complement strand
GTTACGCGCGCCAGCTCGCCGATGCGTCACTCATCATTCAAGCGCAAGAGAAACTCGCCAACGTCCTCACACGGAGAAAGTATCGCAGGATCTATGGGCTCAACAATCTCTTGATCGCCCTCTGCTTCGGCCAGCTCCAGCATGTCTATGTTGTCTTGCAGGTCCCGCTCTAGGCCCTCATAGGCGTTGATCCGATCATCTAGGGTAGTGCGCTCACGCATCACTTTTTGTGCGTTTGTGGGATCGTCCCAAAGGGTTGGGTCTTCAGCGAGGGCGTTTAATTCTTCGAGGCGTTTTTTTGCGACACGTAAGTCAAAGATGCCTCCTCAGCAGGGCCATGGAAGCGTTCACCGCCTCCACTACTGCTTGGATTTCAGCGCGCATAGCAAACTCATCACGTAACGGGATAATTGTGGGGACCGGTATAACCGTGGTGCTGGGGCGGCTCAAGCGCCTGGCGCATCAAGCGTGTTAATATAACCCGCCCGTGCCACTCGAGATGGAGGTGGTAGCCCCGCTGGGCTCCGTGCTCACGGCTTGTGGCACGGCTTGTTTGGTCACCTGGCCGTCATTGCCCAGCATGCCGGGTTGGCCTTCAGGTTCAGTGCCGGGCAAGAAAGCTTCCCAAATCACGCCACTGCCTGCGCCTGACGCCCGGGTGCCTTGGTCGGCATTTACCCTTACTAGGCTCACGCCATCGGGCGCGCGGAATGGGATCGTGGGCAGCATATTGGCGGCTTTCAGCTCCTCCATGAAATCTTTAAACACCGGCGCTGCCACACTGCTACCGGTTTCACGACGCCCTAGGGGCTTGGGCTCATCAAAGCCGATAAAGACACCCACGACCAGATCCGGGGTAAAACCAATAAACCAGGTATCGCGGCCATCATTGGTGGTGCCAGTCTTACCAGCCATGGGCACGCCCACACTGCCTAACCGGCGGCCTGTCCCGCGGGTAATCGTCCCCTCCATAATATGGACCATCTGATAGGCATGGCGGGGATCCACCACTTGGCGGCGAGGGTCTTCCAAAACAGGTACGGCCATGGACGCTTGCCAGACCAAGTTATGGCAAGCGCTGCAATCGCGCGGGTCATGCCGCCAAATCGGGACACCATCACGGCTTTGCACCTGGTCAATGACACTGGGCTCAATCCATTTGCCGCCATTGGCCAACATGCCATAGGCGGTCGCCATATCGATCAGGGTGGTTTCACCCGCCCCTAAGGCTAAGGATAGGGTTGGTCGCACGCCAAAATCGATGCCAAAGCGCTTGCCGATCTCTTCGATCGCTTCGACGCCAATGAATTGGGCAATACGCACGGTCATCACATTTCGTGACTTCTCAATCCCCACCCGTAAGGGCGTGGGTCCATAGAATTCGCGGCTATAATTCTGGGGCTTCCAATTGCCCAAACCATAGCCTTGGTCAAACACCACGGGCGCATCATTGATCAGGGTCGCCGGGGTTAAGCCTTTCTCCAGCGCCGAGAGATACACAAACGGTTTAAAGGCGGAACCAGGCTGACGTTTGGCCTGGGTCACCCGGTTGAACTGGCTGGAGGCAAAGTTAAAGCCACCCTCGAGCGCTAGTACCCGTCCCGTATGGGGGTCAAGCGCCACAATACCGCCTTCGATATCGGGGATTTGTTTCAGGCCGTAATGATCAGCGGGCGGTGGTGTGCTGCCCTCCTCTGCCGCCGCGGCTTCGGCCGCCAGGGGTGCAACCAGCACCACATCACCTTTATTGAGTACCTGATCAGCGCGGGTCGGGCTTTCACCAAATCGCTGATCGGGCAGCCATGGGCGGGCCCAGGATAAGCCGTCAAATGGGATGACGCCCCGGGCACCGCCTTCAAAGCCTAAGGATGCCTCGGTAGCGTTTACACTTAAGACAAGGGCATAGCGCCATTCTGGTCGACCGGTATGGGCTGGCAACTCAGCCAATTGTTCGGCCCAGCTATCAAAACTGTCCAGGGTCGCCATGGGACCGCGCCACCCATGGCGACGATCATAGGCCTCTAAACCATTGCGCAGCGCTTCGGTCGCCATGCGTTGCAAGGCGGGTTCCAAGGTCGTACGCACGGACAAACCGCCATCATAAAGCGTGGTCTCACCAAAGCGTTCAAACAGCCGCCGCCTCACTTCTTCGGTGAAATGGCCGGCCTCTACGAAATCATCCTGACGCCCGACGACGGACACCAATTCCTCATCCCGCGCCGCTTGGGCTTGATCGGCGGTAATATAACCATCCTCTAACATCCGAGAGAGCACGTAATTACGCCGGGCGATGGCGGCATCCCGGTTGCGCACGGGGTGATAATTATTCGGCGCTTTTGGCAAGGCGGCGAGATAAGCCATCTCGCTCAAGCTCAGCTCATCCAGCGATTTATCAAAGTAATTGAGGGCCGCTGCGGCCACACCATAGGACCGCCGCCCCAGGTAAATCTCGTTCAAATACAGCTCGATAATTTGATCTTTGCTAAAGGTGCGCTCAATGCGAATGGCGAGGATCGCTTCTTTCGCCTTGCGATCGAGGCTTACTTCATTGGTCAGCAAAAAGTTTTTAGCGACCTGTTGGGTAATCGTTGAGGCCCCTTGGGGACGACGGCCCGTACCGATCGCCCGCAGGTTTGTAATCGCCGCCCGGGCAATGCCGAAAAAGTCGACACCGATATGGTCGAAAAAGTTTTGGTCCTCGGAGGCCACAAATGCGCGCACCAATTGGGGCGGCATCGATTTGACGGGGACAAAGACGCGCTTTTGCCGGGCGAACTCTTCTAACAGCTGGCCATCGCCCGCATGGACACGGGTCACCACCGGCGGCTCATAGCTGCCCAGCTGGCTGAAATCGGGTAGCCCTTCGCTGTAATGATGCAAGGCAAACAGCAACGCACCCACCGCCACGACCCCACCTAAGAGGCCGAGCGCCACTAGGCTCAGCAGAAGTTTACCCAATAATTTCATTTGCTTGCGTTGCTAATCTAATAATCTGCACTGGTGATCACTGATAATTGGGTCCTACTGTACCCAATCTACACGCCATGCCCTAGAAGTAGCGATGCATTGCAGCCAATCAACGGCATGATTAAGGCGGATTAAG
>JBCCBF010000163.1:0-6219 GCA_039814445.1 Pseudomonadota bacterium | reverse complement strand
TAAATCTGTGGGGCTTTGGATTAAGCGAATATCAAGCTGAGGCAGCGGTTCTGATGACATCGTAAGGGTGGGTGATTGATGGGATGGATGACACGGTAAATATAGGCTCGTGCACGGGGCTTATGCTATGGGCTTTTTCTGATCAATTCACCCAGGGTCGACGGCATGCCTAACCCATCTTCTGATTATCAAGCCTTATCCACGGCGTTACAGCGCGGCGATGTGAAAACCGCGGGGCCGATTTTGCGCCGTCTGCTTAAGGGGGAACCCACCAATCCTGGTCTGCATCACACGGCCGGTGAGCTGGCCTGGCATGCTGGCAATCGTGCCAAAGCCCTCAAACATTTTGGTTTAGCCCTGGATACCGCCCTGGCCCGGCAAGCCAGCCCGCAAGCCGACGCCATTATCGCGTCTGCCAGCCAACAAGTGGGCCATTTGCTGGGTAACTACGCCATAAATTGTCAGGGTCTTATCTCCAAACCAGTCTTTATTCACTTGCTGCTGAACTCAGCCATTGATCCTCAAGCCATAGCCACCGCCGCTGCGCCCATTTGGATGGACACACCGCCTTGGCGACGGGCGTTCCGGCTGCCAGCGGATGATGCGGCGGCGTGGCTGTTATCCGCTGATGGCCAAGCCGCCAAGCATGACGGGCTCGCCGCGGCGTTATTCACTCGCGCGGTGTTGAGTGATCCCAAGGTGGAAGCCCTATTATTGGCCATACGTACATCCCTGCTGGGCCAAGAAAGCCCGGACCAAAATTTCTTACGCATGATCGCCTGGCAATGGCATTTGCGCGATTACGCTGCCGTCGTGTCGGTTGATGAGGCAGCACAGCTAAAGGCCCTGGGGCAGGCCAGTACTGGAAACCCAATGGCTGGCGGGGCGCCGAATAATAACCCCATCAATTCGCTAAAACGCGCCTTATATGAGAACCCGGCGACGGGTCGTGCTGATCACAATGATACCCAGGATCCGTGGCTTCATGCGGTCATCACCCAACGCCAACAGGAAAACTACCCTGGCTAAGGATTTACCGAGCACGGGGGGTGATGATACGGGCGATAGGGTGCGCGCCCAGTATGAGCAGCATCCTTATCCCCGCTGGTTGGGGCTGACAGTGCCCACGCCAGGAAGTCGCCGCGCGCTTATCATGCGGGCGACGGGTGACACCAGCTGGCGCGATCGCTCTTTGCAGGTTTTGATCGCTGGCTGCGGCACGGGCCGCCATGCCCTGATGGCCGCGCTGGGCTATGGTCCACGCACCAACACCCTAGCTGTCGATGTTAGCCGTACGTCTCTTGGCTATGCGGCAAGAATGGCTGAGACGTACAAAGTAAAAGCTCTGGGTTTTGCCCATGGGGATTTACGCGATCTGACCAAGCTGCCGCCTGGTTGCCTGCCAGCCAAAGGGTTTGATGTCATCGAAAGTATCGGCGTGCTTCACCACCTGCCCGATACGGCTGAGGGTTTGATAGCGCTGGCTGAGCATCTGAAACCGGGCGGGGTGATCCAACTGGGCTTGTACCGCGCCGGTGGACGCCGTCATGTGGCCCTGGCGCGGGCTGAGATCGAGGATCTGGGGTTGGATGGTACAAAGGATGACGATATCCGGCAGTATCGCGCCCATGTCCTGGCGCGCCCTGACCATGAGATATTCCCGGCCCTTGCCCATAACCGTGATTTTTACAGCCTCGCCGGATGCCGCGATTTGCTGTTCCACGCCCGTGAGCGCGATATCGAGATGGCGAAGATTGCTGGTCTGTTAGAACAGGCGGGCCTTGAGTTTCTCACCATGCAAATGCCCGATGGCGTGCGCCAAGCCTTTATCGCTGATCATGGTGAGGCCGCTTTGACGGATCTGGGGTTGTGGCAATCTTTTGAGGTAAGCCGCCCGGATCTGTTTGACGCCATGTATCGCTTTTGGGCCATAAAGCCTCGCTAGCATTGCCATGCTGACGGCCAGGGCTTGTCAGTGCGATTGATGCGCTTACTTCTTCGGCTATGGCAACGAAACCGGATATCTCGCCCGAACATATCAGCGGCATCATCGATATGGCCCTGTCCGATCATGTGAGCTTTGCGGCCATTGAACGCGATTATGGCGTTAGTGAAAAACACGTAAAAACTATTATGCGACAACACCTTAAACCGGGAAGTTACCGCGCTTGGCGCAAACGTGTGCGTGATTTCAGTGACCGCCGTGCCCATTATAAATAAGGCTTAATGAACCAGGCTGACCTGGCCTGTATAACTCGGGCCTGTATGGCGCGGGTCTGGTGGTCTATGGCTGTGGCGTTGACGCGGTATCGCAGGCGGCTCCGTCTAAGGACTCGGTGATCGTCAACCAATTGCCGCTTTGGAAATTACCATCGCCGAAATATTGTGATGTGCCTTTAACACACAGGCCCTCGTGGGTTTTACCCAGGAGCCAGTCCATGATGCTTTGGTTGTTATCACGAAGCTGAAACGTCACCTCTGAACCCGGCTCATGATCACAAGCCAGGGCGGCACCCACATTACCGGCCAGCGCCTCATCGCCTTCTGACGTATAGGCTTGGTTGACGATGCGTAAGGTTATGTCGGTATAGGTAAAGGTAGTGCCCTCGGACAGCCCGCGGCCTGGTTCTTTCCGAGTTTCTTGCGTCATCACCAGCCCAACCACATCACATGACGGGGCCGGTGGTCCCTGGGAGGCTAGAGCAAGCGTGGGCCCGCTGCTAACACTTGGGCAGATAATAGCGGCAAGGGCGAGGACGGGAAGGGGGTGACGCATCATCTGCTCCAAAATCACGGCTAGTTTCCGTTATGCCGGGCGCAATTAACGCCCTGCTTTGGCAACAGAGTACACCGACAAGGCCGATAGGCAATCATCAGCTTGTGCGTCCATAAGTTGTGGCGGGATCTGTGGTGAGCACTAAGGCTGACCAACCACCCCAATTATATAGAAATCACGAATTATAAATCTCCGAATTGATTATTTATTTCAAAAATCGGTTCAATCATAGTGGCAGCTCGCGCCAAAAGTTGTGCCCTGATGGGGCATTGATTTCAAAGGAGATGGCGGTGTTGGATACATCACCGAGCCTCAGTTTTGAGGTCATCAACCCAGCCTATAACCAGGTGTTCAAACCAGGCAAACTAAGCCTCGGCGTGGTGTTGCCGCTTGAGGCTTACGCCGTGGGTGCTGAACCGACCCTGCACGACCATATCGAGAAGGCCCAGCTGGCTGAAAGCTTGGGTTTTGAGGCCCTTTGGCTCCGGGATGTGCCGTTTAAAGTGCCCAGTTTTGGTGATCCGGGTCAGATCTTTGATCCTTTTGTTTATCTTGGCGCCTTAGCGGCCTCAACGGATCGGATTGCACTGGGGACAGCGAGTATTATCCTGCCCTTACGCCATCCTGCCCATGTGGCCAAAGCCGCCGCCACGGCGGATGTTTTGTCGAACGGCCGTGTTTTGTTGGGTGTCGCCTCAGGTGACCGGGCGGAAGAATACCCCGCCATGGGCATGACCTATGAGGACCGTGGCCAGCGGTTCCGTGACAGCGTTGATTACATACGGTCGATGGCCTCAGCCTATCCAAACCACCACGGCGCGCATGGGGCGTTGACGGGGGGTGTTGACCTGCTGCCCAAGCCCCATGGGGATCGCCTTCCGCTCTTGATCACAGGTGGTAGCCAACAAGCGCCTGATTGGGTGGCTGAGCATGGTGATGGCTGGATGACCTATCCCCGTGATGTGGTATCCCAAGGCCGTGTGATCGGCGATTATCGTACGCGGCTTCAGGCGGCCAACATACCCGATAAGCCGATCATGCAGTCGCTTTATGTGGATTTGCTTGATGACCCGGAGGCTCCGCCACGCAGCATTCATCTTGGTTTCCAGTCCGGTACGAATTTCCTACGCCAGTATCTGGCGGAAATCGAAAGCCTGGGCATCAACCATGTGGCGCTCAATCTGCGGTTTAACCAAGCGCCTATCGATCACACACTGCGGCAGCTGGCCGATCAGCTGTTACCTAATTTTGCTTAAAGTCTGTAAAACGCCACAAGGTCTGGGGCTCTCTACCAAGTTTCATAACTTGCCAAAACACACGTCCTTCCGGGTATCAGATAAACGCCAAATCAATGGAGATTAAAAATGCCTTATTATTCTGTTCTCGCTGTAACTCCATCCAGTGATGATTGGGTGCCAGATTATCTGCCTACAGCTAACCGGTTGGTTGCAAAGCACGGTGGCAGCTATCTGGCTCGAACAGCGTCTCATGAGCAGATAGAGGGTAAAGAAGACTCTGCCGCGTTGCGCATAATCCTTCAATGGCCATCTAAAGAAGCCGCCATAAGATTTATGGATGACCCCGATTATAAACAGCATTTGGAGGCCCGTACTGCTGGCTCAGAAAGCTATCACTTCTTGATTGAGGGCAAAGATGACCTGGCTTAGCAACCAAGAGTACGAGCGTGTTACCCAACTCTTCTCGCACAGTTTTCAAACATCACTGAAAGAGTGAAATAATGTCGAAGACAATTCTCATTACAGGTTCTACCGATGGCATTGGTCTGTTAACGGCGAAGAAGCTGGCAGGCGATGGTCATCACATTCTCGTCCATGGGCGCAACGTTGCAAAGCTTGAGACCGCGGCGGCTGAGATTCCCGGTCATGTGGAGACCTACAGCGCTGACCTCTCTGACATGGGCGCGGTGCAAGCGCTGGCCACCGAGATCCGCACCAAGCATTACAGACTTGATGTGCTGATTAACAACGCAGGGGTGCTAAAGACACCAAAGTCAGTACTCGACAATGGGCTTGATATTCGTTTTGTCGTCAACACATTCGCACCCTATCTGCTGACTGAGTTGCTGTTGCCCATACTGCCGACCGATGGCCGTGTGGTTAATCTGTCCTCTGCCGCACAAGCACCGATCAACATCCAAGCGATGCAGGGTGAGGTATCCCTTAGCGATATGGAGGCCTACTCACAAAGTAAGCTTGCCATTACAATCTGGACCCAAGAATGGGCAAAAGAGCTGCCGGACGGCCCGATCATGGTGGCGGTTAATCCCGGTTCTTTGCTCGCCTCAAAGATGGTGAAAGAGGGCTTTGGTGTTGCGGGCAATGATCTTAGCATCGGTGCTGATATTCTGATCAAAGCCGCACTGGGGACAGAGTTCGCCGATAAGTCAGGCGCTTATTTTGACAATGACAGTGGTGATTTCGCGAGCCCGCATCCAGCCGCGATGGCTCCCGACCACACAGCTGCCGTAATGGACGGCATCAAATCCTTTATCAGTAAGCTTGACTGATAAAGACGGCGCCTAAGCGCCTTCACCCACAATCATCTAAATATCAAGCGCCTGCGGCACCACTGGTGTCGGAGAACAAGAAAGGTATGTCGCCATGAAGTATGAAAATTTCCAAACCTTTGACGTTAAAGTGGACGGTGCAATCGCCACTGTCACATTCAATTTCGGCTCAGTGAATGTTCAGGGCCAAGAGATGCTTGCCGACCTTAATAGTCTCGCGATGCGCTTGGAGCGTGATAGTGAGACCAAAGTTGTAGTCTTCCAGTCCGCGAACCCAGAAATCTGGGTCTGCCATTATGACACTGAACTTCTCAAAGATATGTCGACTGAAGCGGTGTCCCTTGAAGACGCAAAGCTGCTCGACCTGCAATCAGTCTGTGAGCGCCTAAGCAAAGTCCCCCAAGCGACCATTGCAAAACTGGAGGGGTTCGCCCGTGGCGGTGGTCATGAGCTAGCCCTGGCTTTGGACATGCGTTTCGCCGCGCGGGGTAAGTTCAAGTTCATGCAAATGGAAGTGGGCATGGGTATTCTGCCTTGTGGTGGCGGTGCATCGCGCATGGCGCGGCAAACCGGCCTGGGCCGAGCGTTAGAAATTATCTTGAGCGCCCAGGATTATGACGCCGATGATGCCGAGCGTTTTGGCACAATCAACAAGGCCTTAGACCCCGATGAGATCGGCCCCTATGTAGATGCCTTGGCAAGACGTATCGCCCAAGTCCCAGCCGCCTCGATCAATGCTTGTAAACAAATGGTCTATCAATCGATCGATAAGCCAATCGAAGAGGCGTTAAAGGCGGAAGCCTATTGGCTCTATCAAGGGTCGATATCCAGCGCCAGTTGGTCGCCTTCCTTGCCCCAGGTCGATTTCATCTGGACCACGGTGCCATCGGTCATTTTCACATCGATGATGTGATAG
>JBCCBF010000245.1:0-4546 GCA_039814445.1 Pseudomonadota bacterium | reverse complement strand
ATTCCCACCATCCAAGGTGCCACCCACCCGACCAAGCGTCTCGGACGCGGCGAGGGAAGTGGTCACGGCAAGTTGCGCTGTAAATTTTCGCGTAAGCTCGCTATATGCATGCGGTTGAAAAACATACTGGCCATTTGCCGGGCACGGTTTCTATAGTGCGGCGCCATGACGGATAAAAAGGACCATAGCGATAACCGCAAATCTGATCAGACCGGTGCCACGGCGCCTGAGTTTGATGAGCTGGCACGGTTATATCTGGACCTTTGGCAAGACCAATGGACCGCCCTCGCTAATGACCCCATGGTGGCCGAGGCGATGGCCCGTGGTTTTCAGATGATGGGGCCCGGTGCGGCGGCGTTTGCCAATTTCGCTAATGTACTCGGCCAAGCGAATTTGTATGCTGCTGCCAAGCCATCAGCGGATACCCAAGCCGCTGGCGATGCGCCAGGCGGCGATGATCCCCAAGGTTGGTTTCGCCAGGCGGGCTTTCCCGCCATGCCCTATACTGGTGTAAACCCACCTTTTGCGCGTAATGACAACAATAATAAGCCCCATGAGCGACCAAACCAACCAGACAGCCAATCAAATACCGCGCCAGGGGCCGCGCCCGCTGGCGCTACACCTGCAAGCAGCCATGGCGACATGGCTCAGCTCTTCGACCGGTTGGCAGCTATGGAACAACGGCTCGCCGATTTGGCATCCGCACTTAACGGGACGGGTGGATCAACTGGCGCAACAGATCAGCCAACAGGCCCAAAACGCGGCCGCCGCGGATCCTAATTTTGATAGCGCCCGGTATCGTCAAACTTTGACTGCTGCCATCGATGCTGAAGCCCGCCGTCGCTTAGGCCAGTTCTTTACCGGTGTTGACCATTACCGGAAAAGCCCACAACAACGCCAATTGGATGATCCCCCCACCGTCTGGCAAGAGGGGGCGACGCGGCTATTGGATTACGGTCACGGTGACCCAGATCGCCCCGTGATGCTTGTGGTCCCCTCGCTAATTAATCGTGGGTATATCCTAGATTTGACGGCCGAGAGCAGCTTGATGCGTTGGTTGGTGACCCAGGGGTACCGGCCGTTGCTATTGGATTGGGGGATGCCAGGTGAGGTTGAGCTTGGCTTCTCACTCACCGATTACGTGGCCGGACGCTTGGAACGCGCGTTGGACGCCACCCGGCGTTTGGCTGGTGCCGGTGCGGTACCCGTGATGGGCTATTGCATGGGCGGCATGTTGGCGGCCGCTTTGGCCTGGCGCCGGCCGGTGGATGTGAGCCGCTTGATCCTGCTGGCGACCCCCTGGTCCTTCCATGCCATGGGGGCTAGCGCTGCCCGGCGTGTGGCCGCCGCGTACGAGGCCATAGCACCCTTTGTCGAGGTTTGGCGTGCGCTGCCGGTGGATGCGATCCAAAGCTTATTTTCGAGCCTAGATCCCCTGCTGGTCCCGCGAAAGTTTGCGAAGCTCGGCCAGCTGACAGATCAAGGCGACCCGGTCGCCGCCACCCAGATTGCTGATTTCGTGGCGTTAGAAGATTGGCTCAATGACGGGGTGCCATTGCCGGCCGCGGTTGCCCATGAATGTTTGCGCGGGTGGTATGGTCGGAATGAACCAGCCAATGGCCAATGGCGCATTGCGGGCCTGGCGGTGGATCCAACCATGATTACAGCCGAAACCCTGGTGGTGATCCCAAACAATGACCGTATTGTGCCCCCTGGCTCTGCCTTGGCTTTGGCCGCCCACATTCCCCGCGCTACCATCCACCGGGTTGACCTGGGACATGTGGGGTTGATTGTGGGATCCCAGGCCAAAGAATCCGTGTGGCAGCCCATGGTGGATTGGCTGGGGCAGGCTTAACCCGATCGCGGCTATCATCGCCATTTGCTTGCTTATGATCAGGGGCTTGCGTAAGGTCTGCTGCGCATTTCGGGAGAGCAGGCACGGCCAAAAATAACCACGAACACGCCATGCCGCCCTAACACTAACTGGTCGACCTTTGATGTATGTCATCACACGACCAGCTATTTCGTGACACAAGGCCCGGGTCCCCTGGGCCACCATCGCCTTCGATCAAGAGAGGAAACCAATCATGTCTGATGTTGTAATCGCAGCGGCAGCCCGCACCCCCATTGGGTCTTTTAGTGGCGCGTTGAGCTCTGTTCCCGCCCATTATTTGGGCGAGACCGTGATCCGTGAAGTGTTGAGCCGCGCCAAGGTCGAAGGGGCCGATGTGGATGAGGTGGTGATGGGTCAAATTCTCACCGCTGCCGCCGGGCAAAACCCCGCCCGCCAAGCCGCCATGAATGCTGGGATCCCACAAGAAAAGACCGCCTACGGTATCAACCAGCTTTGTGGCTCTGGTCTGCGCACCGTGGCGCTCGGTTATCAAGCCATCAAGCTGGGCGATGCCGGGATTGTCGTGGCCGGTGGTCAAGAGAGCATGAGCCAATCACCCCATGCCCAACAGCTCCGTAATGGCCAGAAAATGGGTGATCTGCAACTAGTGGACACCATGATCCGCGATGGTCTTTGGGATGCGTTCAATGGCTATCACATGGGCCAGACGGCCGAAAATATTGCCGAAAAATGGCAGCTGACCCGTGAGCAGCAAGACGAGTTTGCGGTCGCCTCACAAAACAAGGCTGAGGCCGCCATGGGTGCTGGTAAATTTAAGGATGAGATCGTACCGGTTACCATCAAAACCCGTAAAGGGGATGTGGTGGTGGATACCGATGAATACCCACGCGCTGGCGCCACCATGGAAGGCATGGCGAAATTACGCCCAGCCTTTACCAAGGACGGCACCGTGACCGCTGGTAACGCATCGGGTATCAATGATGGTGCGGCCGCTGTGGTGCTGATGAGTGCTGAAGAAGCCGACAAGCGCGGCGTGAAGCCCTTGGCCAAGATTGAATCTTGGGCCACCTGCGGCGTTGACCCAGCTATCATGGGCACCGGCCCCATCCCAGCGTCTCGGCAAGCATTAGAAAAAGCGGGCTGGAGCGTTGGTGATCTGGATTTGATCGAAAGCAATGAGGCGTTTGCCGCCCAATCCTTGGCAGTGGCCAAGGATCTTGGCTTTGACATGGATAAGGTCAATGTGAACGGTGGTGCTATCGCTTTGGGTCACCCCATTGGGGCCTCGGGCGCCCGGGTCTTGGTGACCTTGCTTCATGAAATGGAAAAGCGCGACGCTAAAAAAGGTTTGGCCACCTTGTGCATCGGTGGGGGCATGGGCGTCGCCATGTGTGTAAGCCGGGCTTAATAACAGCTATACGGGGCCGGTGAGCGAGCAGCTGACCGGCTCCGGTATGGCGCATAACCTGATGCCGCGCAGAAGATGTGCGGTGCAGAAGAACAGTAATAATCAAAAGGGAGATAGGCCATGTCACGTGTGGCAGTAGTAACCGGCGGGACCCGCGGTATCGGGGCTGAAATTTCGAAGGCACTAAAGGCAGCGGGCCATAAGGTTGCTGCCACCTATGCCGGCAATGATGACGCCGCCCAAAAGTTCAAGGGCGAGACGGGCATCGAGGTGTTCAAATTTGATGTGAGCAGCCTGGAAGATTGTGAGCGCGGTGTTGCTGAGATCACCAGTACCCTGGGCGCGCCAGAGATCGTGGTGAACAATGCCGGGATCACAAAAGATGGGTTCTTGCACAAGATGACCGCCGATCAGTGGCAGGCGGTGATCGATACCAATCTAACCTCGTGCTTTAACATGTGCCGAGCCACCATGAACCAGATGCGTGAGGGTGGTTTTGGCCGAGTGATCAATATCAGTTCGATCAACGGTCAAAAGGGTCAGCTGGGTCAGGCTAATTATGCCGCCGCTAAAGCCGGGATGATTGGCTTTACCAAATCGATCGCCATGGAAGGGGTGCGCAAGGGTATTACCGCCAATGTGATCGCACCGGGCTATATTGCTACCGACATGACCAGTGCTATGGATGAGAAAGTGCTTGATAACATCATCGCACAAATCCCAGCCGGCCGGATGGGTAAGCCTAGCGAGATCGCCGATATGGTCGCCTATTTAGCGCGAGATGAGAGTGGCTTTATCACCGGCGCTACCTTTGCCGTGAATGGCGGGCAATATATGGCGTAGCCATAAGCGGCACGCGCCCCTGCTTTTTTTGAGTAATACTAATGGCCCCAGAGACTGATCCACGTGCGTATCCATCACGCCCCTGGGTTGGTGTCGGGGCCATTGTTTTGCACGATGATGCCGTGTTGATGATCAAGCGCGGTAAGCCACCAGAACAGGGGCGTTGGAGCTTGCCGGGTGGCACCCTTGAGCTGGGCGAGACCTGTGCCCAAGCAGCGATCCGTGAGGTGGCCGAGGAAACCGGCGTCACCGTTAAGGCCAAGACGATACTGACCGCCGTTGACCGTATTGACCGGGATGCCCAGGGGGAGGTGCGGTATCATTATCTGTTGGTGGATGTGATCGCCGACTATATCGCGGGCGATCCAAAAGCTGGCGATGACGCCGTGGCTGCCGCTTGGATTCCTCTTAATCAATTAGATGATTATGCGATCTGGGAT
>JBCCBF010000425.1:0-1773 GCA_039814445.1 Pseudomonadota bacterium | reverse complement strand
GACACACCGTGTGATAACTCCTATTGGGGGGATAAAAGATTTGCACCTGAAGTTGTTGAGTCCTATCAACTGGCGCTCGACGAAATTAAGGCTCGCTACGACATTACAACATTCAATGCGGCTTGGTTATCCGGCTCCGATGCCCGTTTATAGGCGGCATCGATGGCCTCGTTGAACAGGGCTGGTAGTGAGAGTTTCAACGCCCTGGCCGATACATAGCGGGTGGCCATCAACGTAAACGCGAGGCAAAGCAGGGGGATCAGCGCATCAAACGCCCAGCCGGCGGCGGGTTGCTGGGTTGTGGTCAGTAAGGAATAGCGAAGCGGCATCATATAGGCCCCAAAGCTGACCAAGGGGGCGATCAGGGTACAGACCACCATGGCTTGAAGCCGCGGCCGCCGGGTGATGTGCAAAAACGCCCGGTCCAATAGTCCGTCGATATGGGTGGCTAATTTTTTACTAAGCCCGTGGGGGAAGCGTTCCAAAAGGAACTGATCCACATCCTCACGCCCCGATAGGGCCTGGACGATGCCGATTTTAAGCAGGCGGAATTTGGTGGCTTTACGAATATTGTCAGCCACATTGCCTTTACCAGCGGCGGCGTTCTCCAGGTTTTGCACCCCCGGTTGGATCATTTTGTCCAAAAACGCCGGCACCGCGCCTAGTTTTGCCTGATGGCCGAAAACCACCACAGGCAGCTTAGGCGTTTTTTTTGCCTTGGGCTTACCAAAGGCTAGCATGAGCTGGGCTAGAGGAAACTCGACCCGGTAATTAACCCGCAAGCCGCCATTGGTGGTTTCTTCATTGAGGATTTCGATATCGGCTTGCCGTTCATCAAGCACGGTGGGGGGCGCTAGCTTGAACACGCGCTGCATGGGTGGGGGCACATCCTTTTGCGCCAAGCGGAATTGCGCGCGCCCCACCAGGTTCACATCGGCGATATTAGCGAAATGCCCTTTGCGGCTGCAATTATCGCAACCAATTTGCTGTTTGCCGTGACAGGTGGGGCATTGCACCCGCCCCTTGCCCGCGCATTGATCACATTGCATTTCGCCGGTGCCGCCGCATTGGGCGCAGGGAGCCTTGCCCATGGGTGTGTCCACCTGGCCGGTGCCATTGCACGCGGTGCATTGCACCTGCCCCCGACCGCTACAAGCACGACAGGTGACCCAACCATCCCCGGCACAGGTCGGGCAGGTGACCATACCCTGGCCGTGACAGACATCACAGACCTCGATAAACCCAAAGGACATGGAGGAGGCTGGCAGTTTTAGCTTGTTGGTTTGAAACCCCCAGCCCTTGCCCGGCCGGTCCATGACCAGTTGCAGTAATTGTTCGCGTAGCTGGGGGTCCTGACCCGCCTGTTGGCTCGCCGTTTTGGCTCGGGTTTCCCAATCATGTCGGGTGGCACACAGGTTAATGCCATCGGGTAACTCACCAGGCATACGCCGGGTTGATACCTTGCCGTGGATTTCCACATTCACTTGGCCGTGGATCCGGGCATCGCCTTCCTTGGCCTTGACCAGTTTCACCTGGCGGCCATCGATGCCATTGCCATCGGCGAGAGCGGCGATTTTTGCCAGCCCGGCTTCTGCTAACTGCCCCTTTTCCGCCATTACCTGACCAGATGCCCTGTATTACCGGGTATCGATCCGCCTGTCGGATGATGACCCAAACCCCAAAAATCATCAGCGGCCATGATCCTGACCGTTCTGTTGTCTTAGGCTACTATTTTTGCCCATCAACCCCGTATCAATCAATCATCAAATAAAG
>JBCCBF010000218.1:0-5063 GCA_039814445.1 Pseudomonadota bacterium | reverse complement strand
TTAACGCTGCGGAAAATATTCTCGGTCAGTTTCACGGCTTCAGCGGCCCGGCTGCTGGATACTGGCACCACTTCGGGTACCAGCGGGGCGAATAAGCTGACAGCCGCCTGGCGCGAGGCATCATCATCGGCCCCGATCACCTTGGGCGTGTTACCAAAATGGTGGGTTGGATTGCCAGGGTCTTCACGCTCGGGCGAAAAGGCCAACAGGTAATCTTGGCCACGGACCAATCCTGTCGCGCTTAATAAGGGCTCTAGCACCTCTGCTGTTGTGCCAGGAAAACTGGTGGATTGCAGGATGATCAACTGACCCGGGCGTAAATGGGTAGCAATCGCTTTGCCGGTCGCTACCACATGGCTCAAATCAGGCTGCTGGTGCCCATCAAGCGGTGTGGGCACACAGATATTGATCACATCGGCTTTGGTTAATTGAGCAAAATCGGCCGTGGCTTCAAACAGGTCAGTTTCGCGGTAGGCTTGCAGTTTCTCACCCGGCACCCGGTCGATATCCGATTGCCCCGCGTTAAGGGCAGCCACCCGCTGATCGTTGATATCAAAGCCCAGCACCTTGATGCCCAAATCTGCAAAAGCGTGCACCAATGGCAAGCCGACATAACCTAAGCCAATCACGCCCAGGGTAAAGTCACGGCTTTCAAGCCGTTGTTGTAACTCAGAAATCGAGGACATAAGACGCCGCGTACCGTTGCTTTGGGATCAGAAAAGACGCAAGGATAATAACGCCTTTGTTGAGGTATGGCGGCTAGCTAACACGGTTTTATGGCCGTCTCAAGGAAGGCTTGAGGCACCATCAGGGCGGATTCACTGTAATTTAATGGGCCGTGACCGGCTCAACACCCGCGTCGGGATAACGCTTTTTAAACTCATCATAGCCTTTTTTGACCACCGCTGATGTGGGGTTCAGGCGTAAGGCTTCTTCAAAAAAGATCAGGGCATTATCAGAGTCACCACGATCCATCTGGATCAGGGCAATAGTGTGCCAGAAGGACCATTCTTCAGGCTGTTCTTCCACCGCACATTGCAGCAAGTTGATCGCGTCATCGTATTCGCCATCTCCCGCCAAGATATTGGCCAACAGACAAATCGATGGGGCATGGGCATCATCCACGGCAATCGCTTCACAGGCGATACCTTTCGCCGCTTCAACATCGCCCAGACGCAACATCACCTCAGCAATACCATTTAAGACATGTAGGTTTTCTGGCTGCAATTCATGGGCGCGTGAGAAATGCTTGAGCGCTTCGGCGGTTTGATTGCCGTTCAACATAATCTTACCCAGCATCATATGGGGGTGAAACATGTTGGGTCGCAGCATAACAGCGGCTTCATAATCAACAATCGCCCGGGCGTTATCACCCTCTTCACTGGCCTTTTGTGCCTTTTCTAGATGCTCCATAGAGGCATCCACGGCACTGCCCTCATGCTGCATGGTGGGCAGATCATTGGCGTTTTTTGTGTCCGGCAAATCTTGACCGTTTGTTTCCACAACCATGATTTTTGCGACCTTTTCTTATCTTTTACTCAGCATACCGGCAGATTATCCGCCAGCAAGCACCACCACTTTATGGCTCAACTATTCGCCTGTCGATAGCTGAGGATAAACAATCCGCTATTCAATTTATTTCGTGCAATTTTTGCGCCAGACCCCTTGGACCTGTTCCATAAATTTTTGCGCAAATAACATCTCGTCCGAAATCGGCGCAGCCTGGAATTGGGCGCGCAACTCATCCCGGCCAGCCCGGATATCTTGCACCTGTTCAGCCAACGCCACGGCCCGCGCCACATAACTGGCATCATCATGGGTGATTAAATCTGGCCGCCCGATATTGGTTAAGATCGATGCACTCACCCGGGACGCATGATGCTGCCCTGTCTTCGTTAACACGGGCGTCCCCATGATCAGTGCTTCACAGGTGGTGGTCGTGCCCGTGTAATGGAAGGTATCAAGGGCGATATCAATTTCACGATACATGGTCATGTGATCCTGATGCCCCTTGGTTTGGCCCCGCATCTCAAGCCGGCCTTGGGTGTCTAAGCCCGCTGAGGCAAAGGCATCGGTTAGCTGCTTGCGCACCGCTGGCACATTCACCCCACGAGTCTTAAAGATCAGTTTGCTATTGGGCACTTGTTGTAAGATTTGCGCCCATATCTCTGCCTGATGGCGGGTTACTTTGCTCAGATTGTTAAAACAGCCGAACCGTATTTTCGGATGATCAATGGCGGTGGCGGGCGGCAACTCATCACCTATTAAGGTGGGCTTGTAACACAAGAAGCCGTGATCGATGCGCAGCAGCGGCTCCCGATACCACTCATCCACGAGCCCCTCAGGGTCGGCGATCGGATCGGTAATACGGCCATCGATTGTTACCAGGCCGGTGGTGTTGGGATAACCAAGATAAGAGAGCTGTACCGGCGCCACCCGCGAGGCCAAGACGGTTAAGCGATCTCCCAGGGTATGCCCTGACAAATCCACTGCCACATCGATATCGGCATCGCGCAAGTGGGTTATCAAATCATGGTCTGACGTGTCATGGGCATCAAGCCAATGGTCACTGATCTCTTTAAACGCCTCGTGGAAGGGCTCGGGTTTTGCCCGTTCGGTATTCACCGACATAATCTGGGGCCGGCAATCATCGTCCAACCCTTTAAGGCCGCGATATAAGGGCAGCAAAAAATAGCCCACGGAATGCCGCCGGAAATCGCCTGACAGAAACGCAATTTTGAGGTTCTTGTCCGGGTTCGATGCCTCCCGGTTCAAGGGCCGTCGCACTTGGGCTGCCAGCATGTCGCCATAGGCTTGATGGGCTTGCGCCAGGGCAGCGGGGGCTAACTGATCAGCATAGTTACCGGAGAACAAATAGGCCCGTTGGGAGATCAAATCATGGGGGTCTTCGGCCAAGGCTCGTTCAAAAAACGCCATAGCCTCGTTCTGTTGCAGGCTATCACGTAAACAGATGCCGACCCGGCGTAAGGCACTGATCAAGTTAGGATTAATCGCCAGCGCCTGTTCCGCCATGGTTTGGGCTTTATCGATATCGTCGATGGCGGCGTAAATCTCAGCCAGCTCCCCCAAAGCCAGGGCATTCTGGGGGTCCAATTCCAGGGATCGTTCCAAATGCTCAATGCTGGCTTTGGTCTCCCCACGGCACCACAGATAAACACCGCGATAAAACCAGTAACGGCCATCATCCTGAGGCAGCCGCCCCATATAATCGAGCAGGCTTGGGGGCAAATCCTTGTTGCCCAGGTTAAGGATCGCCAAGCCCAAAATTTGCCAGGCGATGGCGTCATCGGGCTGATCACTGATCATGTGCTCCAACAAGGCCAGGGCTTGATCAGGGTCATCGGCCCGAAACAAGGCTTTGGCGAGTGCTAATTTGAGCGGTGTTTGATTGTCCGTTGCGTGTTCTAACGCCCGTTTAAGATGGGCCACGGCGCGCTCATACCGGCCAAAATCTAACGCCCGCATACCGGTCGCCGTTTGTAAGGCCACATGGTTGGGGCGCTGGTCACTGGCCGCTTCTAACACGGCCAAGGCCTCGGCGTGATAACCGCTATCATGCCATTGGGCGCCCACCGCGATCACGGCTTGCACTATCGGTTCCTGGGCTAGGACCGATGGTGCAAGCTCATGAATCCGGTGAACCATCGCATCCAAACGCCCCAGACGCAGATCAAGGGTGGCCAATGCGATCAAGGCTGTGGGGTCCCGATGCAACAAGGCCAAGAGCCCGTTTTCAACGAGCGCCACATCCTCATCACCCAGGCTCACATGCTCTAACGCACCGATGAACCCGAATAAAGCCCCCTTATGATCGGGTTCTTGCGCCAGGATGGCTTTTAGAGTGTGGGGCAATTGGTCAAACGCCCCGGTCTGTTGTTGGCGCATCGCCACCATCAACAGCACCGGCAAAGATCGGTCCCCTTGGTCTAGGAGATCCTTAAGCGCTTGATCGGCTTGGTTGTAAAGCTTCGACTGCAACAGCAGTTTAATCTCAGCCAATGCAGGATTGGGGGTCGTGCTCATCACCAAAAATCACTCACCATCAGGTATCATTCAGCAGACACCATCAGGCTCGCACCATCACCGTGGCGCTCAATCCCGCGTGATACGCCGGTCTCACAGTAGCGCCCCCAGGCGTCACGCAGGGTTTGGCTGAAATGCTGAGTATAATCGGCGCCATCCACCAGGCTTGAGGCCATGAGCCGGTCACGCAAACTGGCCTGTAAGGCCCGTAGTTTCTGCTTATCCTGCGCCAATCTCACGGCCTTATTGATGTAGTCTTCGGGGCTGTGCGCGATGAATTCTTCAAGCCCCATGGCGGTTAATAGGGAAGCACCGACCCGGGAGGCGTGAATGTCACCACAGAGCGTGATGATAGGGATGCCCATGCTCATCGCCTCACACGTAGTGGTGGTGCCATTATAGGGGTACGGGTCCAGGCCGATATCGATTTCATTGTATAAATTGACATGGTCAAACGGGTTATGCATGGCGCCCAGCACTTCCAGGCGGTCACCATCCACCCCCTGGTCGATGAAACGCTTTCGAACGTTGTCGACCAGCTTATCCTCGCCAATCAGTAGGGATTTCACGACCAGTTTTGATCCTGGCACCTGGGCGATGATTTTGATCCAGCTATCAAGCACATCAGCGTTGATTTTGGTAATCGCGTTGAACGAACCAAACACCACCCCCTGGCGGGATGATTTATCCTCGATCTGAGGCAGTGAAGTTGGTGGCGTGTAGCATAAGAAGCACCGATCCATCCGTACCAACTCTTCGGTATAGGAGGAGCGGTCGGCATCAACCGGATCGGTGATGTGATCCACAATCCGGTAATCCATATGCATCAGACCGGTAGTGTTGGGATAACCCAGCCAGCTCATCTGCACCGGCGCCACCCGATGGGCCATCATAGCCAAGCCGTTATTGGAGGTATGCCCGGCTAAATCAAGGGCGATATCGAGCTCTAGATCACGCAGGGTATCAATGATGTCAGGGAGACTTTTATCAAATATAGGCACCCAATCATCAGTCATGCG
>JBCCBF010000040.1:0-13494 GCA_039814445.1 Pseudomonadota bacterium | reverse complement strand
CGAAGCCGCCACCTGTGAAGATTTCATCAAAGCCATCGAGGAGGCGAATGGCATTGACCTGGCCCAGTTCCGTCGTTGGTACCATCAAGCAGGCACGCCTACAGTCACGGCCAGCGGCACCTATGACCCTGAGGGTCAGCGCTACAGCCTCACACTTACCCAGCACCATGGGTCACAAAAGACATCTGATCCTTTGATGATTCCAGTGCGCATGGGGCTGATCACCCAGGCCGGCGAGACCATGACCCTCAAACCCGAGGGCGAAGCCGACACAGCGGTTGAGGAAGGAGTCTTGTGCCTGACCGAGACCACCCACACTTTCACCTTTACCGATATCAATAGCCCGCCGATCCCGTCATTATTTCGCGGGTTTTCCGCCCCGATTAAACTGAAGCTGGACTTAGCCGATGATGCCTTAGCCGTCCTGGCCAGCCACGACCCAGACCATTTCAACCGCTGGGAGGCCAAGCAAACCTTGGCCACAAGGGTGATGCTGGCCGCGATAGAACGGGATGATGCGACAATCCCGGACACGCTGACTGGTCTGTTTGCCGCCACGCTTGAGGCCGATGATCTACCGAACCGGTTCCGCAGCCTGATGCTGCAATTGCCTAGCGAGCAATATTTAGCGCAACAGCTTGAGGTCATCGATCCTGATCTGATCCACCGCATACGTAAGGCTTTTGTTGAAGGCCTAGCAGCGCGTTTCACCGATCAGTGGCAACAGCTTTATGAGCGGCTGGCCAAGGATGCGGCACCTACCCCCAACGCCCAGCAGATTGGCCGCCGCAGCCTGCGCAACACCGTGCTCGGCTATCTGTGTGCCGCTCCCGATCAGCCGGGCGTAGCACTCGCTGCCGCCCAGTATGACCAGGCTGACAACATGACCGATCGTATCGCCGCACTCGGCCAATTGGTGGATGCCCCAGAAGAGGCCCATGCCAATCACGCCGCAAAAGCCCTGCAAGACTTCTATACCCGGTGGGAAAACGAAGCCCTGGTGATTGATAAATGGTTCATGATCCAAGCGCGCTCTAGCCATCCCGACACCCGGTCACGGGTTCAAGCACTCACCAAACATCCCGCCTTTACGCTCACTAACCCCAACCGTTTGCGCTCGTTGATCGGCGTGTTTGCCGCTGGCAATCAGCGTCATTTCCACAGCGCCGATGGCCAGGGTTATCAGCTATTGATTGATACAGTGATCGCGCTCAACAGCCTCAACCCGCAAACGGCAGCACGGCTGTTAAGCCCCATGCGGCAATGGCGGCGGTTCGAACCCACCCGGCGCGATGCCATGGCCGCCCAGCTGCGGCGCTTGCTGGCCCAACCGGACCTATCGCGGGACGTGTTTGAGGTCGCCACAAAAAGCCTAGAGAAATAAGGCCTCCGTGCCGTAACGATCGGCACCAGAAACAATGGGTAGGACGGCCATATGTTGGCGTCCTACCCAGTAAAACCACTGCTTGGGTGTCTAGCTGGCCAGCTGTTCGCTGGTGGCGATGACGCGATCTTTATTCACGGGACGGCCAGCATTATCGGCTTTAAGGGCCAGATTAGCGCCTGGCAAACTCCGATTTAACGCTTTGGCGGCAATCGGTTTTGTCAGCAGCGTGTCAAAACCAGCGGCCAACAAATACTCGCGGGTAAGCTCGCTGATATCCCGCTCAATCAAGCCAATAAGCGGGGCTGTATGGCCGTGCTGCCGATGGGCCTTGAGCACGGTGAGCGCATCACGCTGGGCGTCATCACTCTCCCCCACGCTGACTAACACCGCGTCATGATCATCGGTCATGGCATCCAGCAGGGTCGACACGGTCAAGAATTGCTCCAGATGCCAGCCCTGGGCGGTCATCAACGTACGCACATGGCGAGTATCGGCCTCGTTCAATTCAAGCATCAGGGCCTTGGGCCGCAGCGGTACCTCCGGGGTCACCCCTTGGATTTGCTGCATTAAATCAGCCATACGCGCATCAGTCAGACGCGGGCTTCGGTCTTTGCTGATGGGATCAATGACCCGCAAGCGCAAGACCGCCAGCAAATCATCGGTGGTGAGCGGCAAGGTCATCACATGCTCGGCCAGTTCCATGGCCAGATCATCCACGGGCAAGAACTCATCGCCACCGGGACGGGCCAGCGCAATACGGCGCGGCCCATTCGAGGCTGACCGAAGACGTTTAGCGAGGGCAAAGGCGGCCCCCGGATGTTGGCTGTCGCAGGTTAAGATCGCCATATCAAAGGCAAGCGCTTCAGTATTCACCCCATTAACCGCATCAAGGGCGGCCATTTCATGATCAGCCAGCATCACCTCAGCGCCCAAAGCACGTAGTTGATCGGCCAAAACCTGACCACGCACCGGGCTGTGATCCACAATCAAATAAGCCCGGCCATGAAGCTCAAGGGTTGAGGCCACTGGTGGTCCAGGCTCACGCAATGGCAGGGTGACCGTAAACCGGCTGCCTAGGCCCGGCTGGCTGAAGGCGCGGATATCGCCGCCCATACGACGGGCCAAATCCCGTGCCTGGGATAGGCCCAAACCAATACCACGTTGCTCGGCATCAAAGGGCACCATAATCGAACCACGACCAGGCTGCACTTGCACCTGATCATGGAAGATCAAATCCCGGTCTTCCGCGGCAATGCCGATGCCGGTGTCCAGCACCGTAAGACGCAGTTGTTTAAACAAACCATCATGGATCACATCGGCGCTGAGCACGACGCCACCACATGGGGTGAATTTATAGGCGTTGCCCAAGAGCTGGCGCAGAATGGTCGCCACCGCATCAATATCAACCGTGAGGCTGGAGGGCATAGCGGGATCGACGTAACAAGCGGTGACCACCTGTTGCGTGGCCATGGCTGGTGCGGCCTCCATAATCGCCCGGTCCAGCAAGGGCACCAGCGGCGCTGATTGCCAGTTTAACACTGGCGCTGAAGGCTTTGGCTGCACCGTGGCCATGATGGGGCCTGCCGCGGGCAAGACCGGCATATCAGCCAGGGCGTCATCCCAGTTATCCGGCTCACGGGGTTCCGCTTGGCCGCGTTCAAATACATCAGCCACCACAGCCCGCATGCGGTCCACAGCCGATATATCGGCGGGGGTATCCCCAGGGCTTAGGATATCTGAGGTATCTGGGGCCTCTGCCCCCTCCGTCGTAACCGGTGATGTGGGTTGCGGTTCACCGGCACGCTTAGACGCAGCGCGGGCGACTGACTTTGCCTTAGGCGCCGTCACCACAAACTGCTGGACCGTAAATCGCGCAGCCAATTCGCGGGATAGCACTAAAAACAGCGCCAACTGGGACAACAGGCTGATCACCAGCGCGCTCAACATCAAGTTTTGGTGCCAAGCTTCCGAAGACGCCAAGGCCCGTTGACGGTTGTCCACCAGCTCACGGCTATCGGATGTGAGGGCATGGAGCAGAGGCAAAAGCCCATCTAAACGCTCTTGCACCATGGTTGAGCGATCAGAGACGTCGGGGGCAATCAGCCGGATATCAGGGTCAAGACGGGTAAATTCACGGCTTAACCGGTCCAAGGTGGCCGCGCCGCCAAATACCGCATCAAAATGGCCAGCCAATACCGGCTCGCGGTTAATGGTCAGCTGCGCCCACACATCATCCAGGGCTCGATGCAACTCTAGCTGGGACGCCGCATTGGCCAAAGTGCGCCGCTCAATCACCGCCATCAGGTTCTTGACCCGCGCTTCTGTGGTCAGGCTTGCCAGATAAGGGTTTTGTCGCCAATCCATAGCAAGGCTATGGCTAACCCGTTGCTGGTGGCTGGCCAAATAGGCCATAGCCCCCGTCGCCGTGAGGCTAATCGCCAACAAAATTCCAATGAACACACGCATCTGGCCACTCCTCGACCACTATATAGCGACCGGCATGCCAGGGCGGAATCAATTGCCGCCAGCCATATCGGTCCCCTCTATCCTGACCAGACCTCGCAAAGCCCATGCCAGAATCAACATAATGACGACGATGAAGGAATAAGGGGCGGTAAACAGGCTAAAAACCACCGGTGCGTTCTTTGATGATCCGGGTTAATAAGCGGCGAATACTGGCGGCTTGCCGGTATATATCACCGCCCAGACAATCCACCTCCTGATAGGCAATACGCCCCGGCAATTGGGCCATAACCAGCCATTCATCCTCGGTACGGCCAATAATGAGGCAGGTTTTCGGGTCGAGCGGTGGAGCGGCAGCCACGGTCGCCTCATGGATGGATGGCACGGTGTAACGGCGTTGCGGCCGGTCAATAGGCGCGGTGCCAAAAAGCTGAACACCATTCCACAGCAAGCCATTGGTAAGCTTCAATAGCCCCATGTGATCAGCTGCCAGGGCGGGACTGCCCGCTTGTTCTAAGGTTTGTGAACAGCCCGATAGATCACGGGCACTGGCCCCATCAAACCGCACCGCATGGCGATCGATGCGCGTGAGCAAATCACCAACAGATGGATCGTCCGGGCGGTCTTCGGATATCTCAGACATGGGAAGGGGACCTTAAAACAGCGCCATGGCATTAAAACGATACGTGCTACGCCATGGGCGCTTTGCCGATTGGGCGCACACCACATCCCATAACCTTAAGGCTTAGCCAAGCCGTTTGTGGTTGCCCGGTTGATCATTGCCAGGCTGATCATTGGCGGGGCTGTCCCCCGGTGGCGGGCATTGCCGGTCCGCACCATTATCACCGGGTCGGCCATGGGTTTCGTATTTCGGTGGGCCACTTCGCGTATAGGGCGTAGGCGGCACAAAGAAATATCCTTCAGGCATGGCCACCTGAACTTTACGCTTCTCCCCCATGGCCATGTCTTCGATCTGTGGGTCCAGATGGCGATGAATGGCGGTGTGATAGGGGTCGTTTGGTATCAAAATCAAATTATCAAAATCATTTGCTTTTGCGGCCACCAGGGGATCACCGGCCCCGCCCAAGGGGCGTTTGTGGTGCACAGACAGGCCCTCAGGCGAGAAACCGTCCTTCATATCTTGCACTTCGCAATCGGTGAGATCGTAGAGGCGCTTAAGCTCCGCCCCATGATTCTCAGCGAGCATTTTTAAGAACTTTCGCTTGGCAACAAGGCCTTCATAGCGCAGGCGATCGACCTTTTCCCCGTCCACGATATCAAAGATCTTTTTCCGGCGCGTGTATTCCACTTCCACCACCGGCATACCGTGAATATCGCCTTGAGGTCCGGAGGGGAAAATGATCCGTCCATTGGTACGCGGCCCCCGTTGATCACGGTTTTTTCCCTTATTTTTCTTACCCTTGCGCTTACGCTCAAGCCGGTCATAGAAAGGCTCTTGATCGATAACCTGGCGGATAAGTTCACGGTGCAACTCAATGTGATTATCCATCGAGTGATCACCGGGCACATCAACCGGCTCCACCACATCGGCATCAATGCCGGTTTCCGCAGCAATCTCACGCAATTGTGCGATGGTGTACCCTTTGGGTGGCCAGGCACGTGCCTCAGCTTGCTCGCGGAAAGCGGCTTCTTCATCAGCCCGGCGCTTTTCTTCACGCTTTTGGGCGGCGCGCTCTTCCTGGGCTGCCTTCTTCTCTTCTCGGATCTCTTTGCGGCGGTGTTTTTCTGCTTGCCGCTCTTCCTCCAGGCGGAAGCGTGCTTCGGTAACCGCTTCCACACTGCGTTTGGGTACCGGAAACACCGGTGACCGCATCAACGGCAATTTTACCTGGCGGGTCTTACCGGTTTTCAGCCCCTGTACCTGGTCGGTGATATATTTGCTAATCCGCGCGCCAAATGGCTGCTGGGGGATAAGCACCAGGTTCTCAAAGCTGTTATCGGAATCCCGCGTGTTCAGCGGCTTGATATGCCGCACCGTGAAACCGACCGGCGCCACCCCTTGGCGCATTGCTTCAATTTCGGTTTCTTCAATCCCCACAGCGCGTAGGCGGTGGGCGTATTTCTCCGCCACATATTCCAGAAACTCGCCATGAGTCCTTTTGAATTCCTTACGCTTGGCGCGCAGGTCTTTGCGGCCGCGCTCGGTGAAATTATACACCGTGTAATTCAAACGAAACGGCGGGTCTTCTTTTGTCAGTCGATGCCGAGGACGCCGTGGCTTATTATAAGGCCATTGCGGGCTTTGCTGCATTGATGGCGGTGGGCTTGATTTGTATTTACTCATCGGCCCAACCTTGGCTGAGGGCTCTGAGCGCCGCCTTGGGCGATTCCCGCCATGCTATTGGCCTCAAGCCGTGGCTGCCGGTTGGCCCGCCAACTATCCCGCCGCGCGGTGGCGTAGGCTTCAAGCTCCGTGGCAGAAGGCTGATAAATCGGGCCTTTGACGATCGGTAGCTTAACCATACGCTCGCGGCTGATTTTAATACCCGCCACTTGAGGGTTCAGATACGCATGGATCGCATCATGGTAAGGCTTCTGGGGAATCAGCACCAAATTATGGAATTCATTGGTCCCGCCGGTGGAATCCAACGGCTTGATGTGATGCACGGAAAACCCCTCGGGCACGATCCCGTCACGCATCCCATCGATCTCATCAGGCCGTATCCCCCATGCTTTCAGCTCTTGTTCATGGAACTGGGCTAGATCCGCTAGAAAATCGCCACGCACTTTGGTGAATTGACCCTTGATATCCCGGTACTCACGCCGATTGCGCCGCCGATAACGGTATTCTTGCACCGCCATGCCGTGGGGCGGGTCAGCTTTCGGGGGGACAAAACGGGTGCGGCGGCGTGCCATAGGTCAGGCGGTCTCCAACAAACGGCCTAAACGGCCGGAATTTCTTCTTTTGTCGGCAACCGTGTGGTCCGGGGAGAGAACCAGGCGGAATGACGCTGAGGGAATGATCCAATGACTGCCGTTTTCTATTCACCTACGCTAACCGAGGCGGACGAAAGCGTCAGGCAAAAATCCAATATTTTCGAAGAAAATCAGCTGGTAAGCACGGCGATCAGTTAGCGCGTAAACTTTTGAGGCTAGCCGGTAAGTCGTCAGGCCAACTGACCGCTTTGAACGCACAATCCTCAAACACAGCCCCCTCAAAAGCGCAGCGGGTAAAGTCGATATCGGCCAATTGCGCACCAAGCCAGGTAGAACCGCGTAGATTACCCTCGGTGATCACACAGTTTTTCAAGACCGACCGGTTAAAGGTCGCATCCACCATCTCAACGGCGGTAAGGGTACAATTCTCCAGGGTCGTGTCGCTAAAACGGCAGGTATTAAACCGCGCTCCCGGCATCGCACAGCCGATAAACCGCGCCTCGCTGCAATCGACCCCATCAAAAATACCTTGGCTGAAATCAAGACCTTCGAACACACCGGCGGTCAGTTGTAGCAACTGCCCTTCCTGTCCCCCGGTTTTCTGCCACAGGTCATGGGCTTCTAGCCGTGCCGTTAATTGATCTTGGGACCAACGCGCCGGCATGCGCCCTTTAGTGCGTCCTGTGATACGCTCCGTCATACGCCCAGTCACACGCGCGGTGTCGGGGCATGGGTATCAGCGCGCGCCCCTCGGTCTGGCCCCCTTGTCACCCCTTTATCCTGCGTGCCCCCTGACGACTTCGCTGGCGGCAGGGAGCAGTCAGGCGTACCATCCAAACTCAGCCGGTGGTCGGGGACCGATAATGCCACAATACGCTGGCGCTGATCCTCAGGCAAAAGGGCATCAAGCGCGTGCGACAGTGCCTGATGATCTTTTCCAGACAAATACGTTGTGTCCAAAATGACATCCACATCACGCTCACGATAGGTCACCGGGTGCGGTGCTGATTTATCCAACGCACGTTCGATCGATTGCGCCGCCAGCTGGGCATCAAAGGTCCAATTCTCGCCAGGCCCAGGGGATTTCGGCGTTTTCACGCTGACCGTACGGCCCAGGGCGTCCACGAATTTATGGTCGATATGGGTCGCGCGGCGCACCGGTGGGCGCAGGATACGTGCCCGTTCGGCGGTAAAAATCGCCATGGCATCTTGCAAGGATTGAGGGCGGATCGCGCCATTATGACCAGGGTCGCGGGCAAGATCGATAAACCGGGGGTCCTCACGATAGCTGCAATCCACTGCCGCCACGGTGGTTAACCGCTGGTGCGCGCCCACATGGTCGCCCGGCACCTGACCTGGCTTCTCACTCACTTTTAGATGGGGGGTGGCGGCAACCCGCTCCCACCAGTCTTTGTTGCGCCAGATATTTGGATCGTACTGCAAACGATGGGTGGGGACCGATGTTCTGATCACCCGGCGTTGTTGGCCTGGTGTTAATTCCTGCCGCATGGCCCGGGCTAGGGATTGGTAATCATCTTTTGACAAATAGGTCGTGTCCAGCAAGACAATCACCCCTTGCGGCCGCCCTGAATTTGCGTTGGTGGCTTTTACCTGAAGCTGGCTTTTGATCGAGGCCAGTGCTTCCTTCACATCAAACTGCCATTCCTCATGAGGACTGGGGGATTTCGGCGTTTTCACATCAATCGGGCGCCCCGCACCATCCACGAAATCTAAACTCGCATCGGGCGCACGCATGACCGGGGCTTTGATTTGCCCGGCGCGTTCCGCGGCCAGCGCGGCGAGTGCCTCTTGGATGCTGTGAGGCCGAATAGCGTGGTCATGGGCCGGATCGCTGGCCAGGTGGGTAAACCGCGGATCCGCGCGGTAGCTCTCATCCACCGCCACCAGATCATTGATCAAAATATGCAAGCCGGGCAGCTCACCGGGTATGGGGCCTCGGTTCTCAACAAAAGCATGGTGTTCATTTTTAGCCACCAAGCGGCGCCATTTGGTGTCCCGCCAGGCGCGTAAATCAATAGCACCCGTTGCCGTACGCGGCACAACATTGCCATCCGTGCCCACCGCCGTCGGCTGTTCTGATGACCCAGCGCCATTTTTTTCCAGCCCTGTTTCCAGCCCGGCTTTCGGGGTCGTCTGGTGCGGCGCGTGGGAGGATGCTGATGCCATAGGGTCCAAAATGGGTGGGAGGGAAAACAGCCCGATCAATCATCACACCATGCGGGGATATGGCGAAAACACCAAGCATCCAAGAGCCTAAAACGGCAGGTTTTTCAAAAAGTAACGGGCGCGGATAGTATCCAGCGCCCGTTCCATCAAGATAATCATATGGGATCTATGATCGCGCCCCTATCAGAGCGTTTCGTCGACCCAGCGTACCAGATCTGTCTTTGGCATCGCGCCGATCTTGGTGCCGGCCACTTGCCCATCCTTGAACAGCATCAGGGTTGGGATGCCACGAACACCATATTTGGTTGGGATGTCTGGGTTTTCGTCGATATTGACCTTGGCCACTTTGACCTTACCGGACATTTCTTGGGCTAAATCCTCAAGAATAGGGGCGATTTGCTTACAAGGCCCGCACCATTCAGCCCAGAAATCAACAAGCACAGGCTCGCTCGATTGAAGGACATTGCTGTCAAAGCTTGCGTCTGTAACGCTTTCAGTGAGATTTTCTTCGTCGGCCATGAATGCCTCCGCTGGTGGTTATATTGTTGTTTACTAATCGGAATGCGTAATGCCGCAAAGGGTGATCGACCAGGCGGCTAATAGGGTGATGCGGGCTGTTCTTGGTTGGCCGCAACGACAAACTGTCCCCACCGTATCCAGCCGTCCCCTATTGGGTCAAGCATCCACGCTTGGTTTACACAAGGGATGTTGTGAGCATGCTTACAAGCCAACCGTTTTAAACGCCATAAAATCAAGGACTAAGCTTTGGGGAAAAAGGGCGCCATGAGAGCCTCTGGCACCGGTTGCAGACGGGCTTCATAGGTCCAAAGCAAGGCGGCCTCTACCGTTTTTCCGGGGTAAAGCTGGCGCACAAGCATAACATAGAAGGCCAATTGCCGCCGATACACATCGGGAATATCCTCGACCTGCCGTGGCGGCGGTCGGTTGGTTTTGTAATCCACAATCAGGACCCGGTCATCAAGAGCCACCAGGCGGTCAATCTCACCGTTAATCACCGCCTCATCACCATCGGCTGTGATGATACGACCGGACACCGATACCTCGGCCAGGGAGCCTGGCCCGAACAAGGGGGCGAATTGGTCGTCATTCAGGATTGTCATGACCTCTTGCGCCAGGGCGTGCTGATCGTCTGATGTTAAGCCGTGAACCGGCTGCGCCAAAAACGTGTGCAATCTTGGTTCTCGATAATCATGGGCCGTGTCTGGCAGCCATTGCAGCAAGGTGTGCACCAAACGACCTCGCACCAAGGCCCGGTTGACCACCTGCTCCACAATGGGAGAGGCCACCGGTGGCTCCCCATCCCCTTTGGCGGCCGAAGCCTCTAGCGCGCCATGGCCGGAGGGGGTCAGGGCTTTTAGCGCCTCACCCGCTAAATCATCAGGCACCACCTGACGCGCCCAAACGGGGATGGCATCCTGGCCAACCGGCACATCCACCAGGGTCGCATCGGGCTTGGGCGCGGCTGTCTGGGGTGAGGCAAAATCCTGAACCAGCAAGCCATCAACCATGGTTTCCACCGCCGGATCGGTTTTTGTCAGCGCAGCGAAGGCACGTTCCACAATCGCATACCAGGATTGGTCAGACACCGCCGTATGGGGCTCCATGCCACACACCAGCAACCAATCCGCAGCCCGGGTTAAAGCGACATATAGTAACCGGTTGTATTCCTCCCGTTGACGCTGGCGGATCTGATCATAGCGATCCTGGGCCGCGCCCACATATTGCGTGGTGGATGGGGCAAAAACCGGGGGGCCGGGATCGGCCAGATCCACCGGCCATAAGGGCTGGGCTTCTGGCGGCTTCGGCAATTGGGTTGTATCCGGCAGGATGACGATCGGGGCTTGCAACCCCTTGGAGCCGTGAACCGTCATGATCCGCAATTGATTACCAGCGGCATCCTGATCACGCTTAATCTCAGGCGCGCTGGTGGCGAGCCAATCAAGGAAATGCTGCATCACAGCCGGGTGTTCGCGCTCAAACAGCAAGCAGCGATCCAAGAATTCATCGAGCGGCTCTGACACATCAGCACCCAAGCGCCACAGCAAGGCTTCGCGGCCCGTCCCGGAGGGCTTGGCCGGACAAGGCTGCGACAACACCCCCGCAAACAAGTCATAAGGGCTGAGGAAATCCACTTGGGTCAGCCAATGGGCAAGATACGCATGCGCCTCAGCGGCTTTAGAGGCCATGCCTTGATCCGTATTGGTTTGACCGGAAGCGGCGTGATCTGAGGCAGTATGACCGGAGGTGCTGTGACTCGAGGCGGCGTGCTGCAAGGCTTCCCAAAGGCTGGCATCACGCCCGATAGCCAGGTTTTCCAACAGGGCATCATCAAACCCAATAAACGGCGTCTTGAGGACACAAGCGAGGGTCAGATCATCCGTCGGCAACAACAGAAACTCAGCCAAGGCAAGCAGATCCCGCACCGCTAATTGATCAGGCAACACCATTCTGTCAGCCCCGGCCACCGGGATGTTATGGGCTTGCAAAGCGCGTACGAGCGCCGGAATAAAAGCATTACGCCGCCGGACCAGCACCAGGATATCACCGGCACATACAGGGCGATCATAGGGTTCCAAACGAGTGCCGCGGGATAACCACTCGCTGATTTGTTGCGCTAAGCGATCGGCGAGCCGTTGGCGGGCTGAGCGTTCATCCACCCGTTCTTCGGGCGGCAAGACCCAGGGCACGGGACCCTTTAATCGCTCGGCTTGCTCGCGCTCCTGGCCTGTATCCGCATAAGGCTCTAAAGACCAAAGCATCACCCGTCCCGCTTGGCCCCCGCGCGATGACTGGTGCTCGACCGCTTGGCCATCATCTGGAGCAACACCAGCCATGGCCAAGGGATCGGTAAACACCTGATCAACAAGCTGGAGCACAGGCGGCGATGTGCGGAACGATTTGGCCAACGCCACCGGTCGCCAATCCCGTTCAGCGGCTGTAACCTGGGCGCCGAATGTGGCGCGCATGGTTTTGAACGTCTCCGGGCTGGCCCGTTGAAAGCTGAAGATCGATTGCTTCTCATCCCCCACAACAAACAAGCTGCGCGGTAAGCTTATGGGGGCCGGTTCTTCGCCGACATTTGGCAGCGGATAGCCCCGGTCTTCTGCCGCACTAAGCCCCGCAAAAAATTCATGGGCCATGGCTTGAACAATGTCCCATTGCTCTGGGTTGGTGTCCTGCGCCTCATCGATCAGCAGATGATCAATGCCTTCATCAAGCTTATACAGCACCCAGGCCGCCTTACCGTCCGCTTGCAGCAACGCACGGCTGGTGAGGATCAAATCACTGAAGTCCAGCACATGTTGCTGGCGTTTAACCCGTTCGTAGCGGTCCAAAATAGCCCGGCCAACACGCAGCAGGTGGATGCTGGCCTCCGCCACCGCCGCGGCCCGCCAGCGCGTTGTCCATGTTTGCAAGCGCTCGGCTTCAGCCAGCATGGTAGCCTGTACGTCTTCGCCCAGCGCTTTTTTCGCCAGGCCACTAACAGCCCGCACGCCGCCATCTTTTTTCAGAAATACCGATAGGTACGCTTCTAAATAATAGGGCCGTTGAACCTGTTCAGCAGCTAGGAAATCGGCGAGGGCCTTGGCTTTGGCGTTATCGTTCTTGCCCCGCTCAGGGTGATTTTCGAACTGCTCTACCGCGTGGCGCAGGGCGGGTTCATCCCGGTTGGGGTCGCCACAGGCCTGGTGGCGCAGATGGGCGGTGGTGACACCCCTCTCCACACCCATAATTTCATAGATCTCATCCTCTAACGCGGTCCAGCTGCCATCCACCCGGCGTAATTCACGGGCCAATCGTCCGCGCTCTTCGATCAGGCTATTAATCGCCTTGGTGAAACGATCGCTATCTTGTTGTGCGGTGAGGAAGTCTAACGCCATTTGCACCTGGGGATCTTGACCGCCATCTTGCAACACCCGGTCCCGGGCCTCGTGCAAAACCGCCCGGGCCGCCTCTTCCTCGATCAGATGAAACCGCGGACTAACGCCAGCTTCCACGGGAAACCGCCGCAACAGGCTGGTACAGAATGAATGGATGGTTTGGATGGGCAACCCGCCCGGGGCTTCTAACACCTGTCGGAACAAGGCCCGGGCCCGTTGTCGCCAGGCGGTATCGGGTTTGAAGTCGGACCCGATAAGATCCACCAGCTCGGCGTCTAACTCAGGGTCATCCATGACCATCCATTGACCAAGGCGTCGCTGTAACCGGATCGCCATTTCCGCAGCACCGGCCTTGGTAAAGGTCAGGCATAGGATTCGGCTTGGGATCACGCCTGATAGCAACAAGCGCAGCACCCTATCGGTTAAGACTTTGGTTTTACCGGTCCCAGCCGAGGCGTTAACCCAAACGCTGGCTGTAGGTTCGCTGGCTTGTCGTTGGATAACGCTGGCGTCTAGCATCAGCTATACTCCTCTAACAAACCAGGAGCCCATTCATCGTACCGGGCCAGATGGGCGTAATCATCATAGCGTGGGGCCAACGCCGGCCGGGGCACGGGTAAATAGGGCCGGTTGGATTGGCCAAAAGCATTCAACAGG
>JBCCBF010000130.1:0-7305 GCA_039814445.1 Pseudomonadota bacterium | reverse complement strand
CTTGTTTGCTTTCCTCAGAACAAGGCCAGGCAAGACCAGCTCAGTGCCCAGGAAAGCGCACGCCTAGCTGAGGAAGGGGCCATTCAGAGAATTTTGGCAGCCGAGGAAGCCGCCCGTCAAAGGGAGGAACTTGCTCTCTGTCGAGCCAACGAGATTGCGACTGCTGCTGAAAAAGATGCCAACAGGCGTATCAACGCTGCTGAATCAGAGCTGCAGAGACTCCGAGCTGTTCTCAAGGACAGCCAAGAAAGTGCATCAGCTGCAGAATCCAAGGGCCTCGAGATCGTGGACAAGTCTGAAAAGGAGGCAGCTGCTCGAATCGCCGCCATGGCACAGTCCATGGCTGCCCAAATTGAAGAGGCGGAGACGAGCGCTCTGGATACTGTGAAAAACGACCGGGACAGAGCTGCTGCAGCGCTAGCGTCTGTACGCCAGGAGGCGGTACAGCAGAGCATTGAATTGCAGATTGGGTATGAAAAGCAGTTGGCTTTGACCAAGATTGCGGCAGATCGTCGAGTTGAAGAGGCGAGAAAAGAAGCTCAGGCAGAGATCGAGCACGCCAGGCAGAATGCTGACAATGCCGCAGCAGCTGCCAGTACACGGGTAGTCGAGGCCCATAACCAGGCGGCCGAGCTTGTGAAGCGCGCAGAAATGGAGGTAAGGAAGCAAGGGGAGAAATGAAACAACTCTCAGCATATTCAACATCTCTTGCTCCGGCACTGGGGGAGTGATGAACAGGGTACTGCAAGAGCTCTGGATATCAACGAAGCCATGATGGAACGCCTTGAGCGCACTGAAGAAGCGGTATGCGGGTCATGGGCACCAATTATGGCGGCAGCCGCTACGGCGTCTTGACCGACCGCGTGGGCCAGCTGACCAACGACTTCTTCGTCAACCTGACCGACATGACCTATAGCTGGCACCCGGTGAAGGACGGCACCTTTGAGATCCGCGACCGGAAGTCTGGTGAGGTGAAGTACACCGCCACTAGCGCTGATTTGGTCTTCGGCTCAAACTCTGTGTTGCGATCCTACGCTGAGGTTTACGCCCAGGATGATAACCAAGAGAAGTTCATCCGTGACTTTGTCTCAGCCTGGGTCAAGGTGATGAACGCTGACCGGTTCGACCTGCTGCCACGCAGCTAGATTTCTACAGTATTAAACAGTGGGCGGCGCTTTTGGATGACAGAAGCGCCGCTCTTTTTTGGTTTTATCCCGAACTTCCATCACCACCATGGACGGACGCGACTGGCTTCGCCAAGATGCGGGGTAGTTTTTGCAGAACGCACCAATGGGGAAGTGCCATGCCAACCGTTCCTGGCGGGTTGTTTGATGATCCCACCCTGTCCGCTGGTCAATCGGCGTTGATCAGCCAATTTCTTGATTTACTCACCATTCGAGAAACCGAATTGACGGTGTTCAATTTGCGGGGACAATCCAGCTTTACCCTGGATGCTGATACCAACAATGTGGCCATCTTTAATGGGGCTGATGAAAGTGTCATCACAAGCCTAGAGCCCAGCGATGGCACCTCATTGATCATGGGTGGCGCGGGCCAAATTGTGATTAATGGCAACTCGGGTAATGACCGCGTGCTGGGCGGCCCGGGGGCTGACACGATCAATGGTGGGACTGGCGACAACCGTCTCGCTGGTGGCGATGGCGCTGATTCAGTAGTTGGTTTGACCGGGGCCGATGTGCTCTACGGTAATTCTGGTGCTGATACACTGTCCAGCAATCAAGGGTCGGACACCCTGTTTGGTGGTAGTGGCAATGATGTGATCTTGGGGCAAGACGACGCCGATGTGATGTTTGGCAACCGTGACCAAGACATCATCTATGGCGTGAATGGCGCTGACTTGCTTTACGGCAACCAGGACGATGACGTTTTGTATGGCGGGGCTGATGCCGATACCATTTTCGGTGGCCAAGGGGATGACAACATCTATGGCGGCATGGCCAATGACGTGTTCTTTGGCAACCGTGGCGATGACACCTTTTTTATCCTGTCCGGTGAGGGCAATGATCGGGTGTTTGGTTTCCAGCTGGGCGATGATGTGGTGGCTATTGAAACCAACATCAATGGCTTGGTTGTGGCGACGGAGGCGGATTTAACGGGACGCATTTCCGATGATCTGGACGGCAATGCCGTGATTGATTTGGATCTGGGTAACCAGTTGACCCTGGTGGGTTTCTCCACCACTGACCTTTTGGCCAATCTGGATATTGCCGTGGATATCGTGTAACCGGGGCTACCCGACAATCGAGCATATCAATCGAGCACCCATCACCCTTCTATGAGTACCGAGCGCACCATATTGGTCACCGGCGGCGCCGGTTTTATCGGCAGCCATACCTGTAAGGCTTTAGCCCAGGCAGGGTATCACCCCGTGGCCTATGATAATTTATCGAACGGCGTGCAGCATGCTGTGCGTTGGGGGGCTTTTGAGGCGGGTGATATCCGGGATCATGACCGGTTGTCAGCGGTTCTAACAGCCCATAAGCCCCTGGCGGTCATGCATTTTGCGGGCGCTATTGAGGCGGGTTTATCAACCGGTGACCCACTTAGCTTTTACGATATCAATGTGACGGGTACCAATACCCTGGCCCGGGTCATGCACACCCATGATGTGCGTCATCTGGTGTTTTCATCCACCGCGGCTGTCTATGGCGACCCGCAATCGCCGCTGATCGCCGAGGATCATCGCCTCGCCCCGATCAACCCCTATGGGCGTAGTAAGGTGATGGCCGAACAGTTGCTCCAGGATGCCGCGCGCGCCCATGGCTTCACTTTTACCGCGTTGCGGTTCTTTAACGCCGCCGGGGCTGATCCGGATGGTGAGCTGGCCGAACATCACGACCCTGAAACCCATTTGATACCCCTGGCTATTGCCGCCGCACGCAACCCTGCCAGCTCCCTATCGGTTTATGGTCAAGATTACCCCACCGCTGACGGCACATGCATCCGTGACTACGTCCATGTGACCGACCTGGCCCATGCCCATATTCGCGCCTTGGAATGCTTGCTGGACGGCAAGCCGGGCTTAACCCTCAATCTGGGGTCAGGGCAGGGGCATTCGGTGAACCAGGTTTTGGACATGGTCGAGCAACGCTCGGGGCAGCGTGTACGCCGTGCGTATCAAGGGCGCCGACCAGGGGACGCCGCCGTGTTGGTCGCGGATATCAGTGCGGCCAAAACACAGCTGGGCTGGTCGCTACAGCACAGTGATCTGAGCCAGATCATTGATCACGCGCTTGCGACGCTGCCTGCCTAAGCTTGATTGTCGCGTGGCGAACCGGTAGCTCTGCTATCTTTCCTCCTCACGCCCGGTTCAGGTGGCGCGATGTTCAGGCCGTTTATCGGCTGCAATGGATATGACTATGGCTCAAGAAACCTCGACACCCACAAACTCGGCTTCCGACCCAGCAATGGGGGTGTTAGCGGGCTTGAAAATTGTTGATTGCACACGGGTGTTGGGTGGGCCGTTTTGTACCCAATGGTTGGGTGATCATGGGGCTGATGTGGTTAAGGTCGAGCCACCCCGCGGTGATGAGACCCGTGGCTGGGGGCCACCCTTCCTGGCCGATGATGCATCTTATTTTCTCGGTGTTAATCGATCCAAGCGCGGGATCGCCCTCGATCTGTCCGGCACGGAGGGCCAGGCGGTTTTACGGCGCATGCTCGCTGATGCCGATGTGTTGATTGAGAATTTTAAGCCAGGCACGCTTGAGAAATGGGGGATGGGCCACGCGACGCTGAAAGAGGAATTCCCCCGGCTGATTCATGCGCGCATATCAGGCTTCGGAGCCGATGGGCCCTTTGGCGGCTTGCCCGGTTATGACGCTATCATTCAAGCCCAGGCGGGGTTGATGAGCATCAATGGGGAACGAGAGCGCAGCCCCTTGCGCTTGGGCACCCCGATTGTGGATATCGCCACGGGTATATCAGCGGCGTTTGGTATCATGGCCGCGCTGTATGAGCGTCAACGCTCAGGCCAGGGCCAATTCGTGGAAACTAGCCTCTATGATGTGGCGTGCTCCCTGTTGCACCCCCACGCTGCTAATTATTTCTTAAATGGCAAAACGCCGATGCGAAACGGTAACCCGCATCCAAATATTGTGCCCTATGACATGTTTCGCTGCGGTGATGACCAGGTGTTTGTAGGCACCGGTAATGACCGCCAGTTTCGGAAATTATGCACGGTGTTGGGTGATCCTGCCCTGGCCGATGACCCCCGCTTTACCACCAATGCCGATCGTTATGCCCATACCCATGAGCTGCGCGAGCGTCTGGAAGCGCGCCTAGCGGATAAGAACGCCGAGACTATATGCCAAGAGCTGATGGCCGTTGGGGTGCCGGCGGGGCCGGTCAATGATATTCCCACGGTGGTGGATCATCCCCATACGTTGGCCAGGGATATGCGTATTGATATCGATGATTATCGGGGCCTCGGTAACCCCGTGAAATTCAGCCGAACTCCAGCCCAGATGACCCGTAAACCCCCACGGTTTGGTCAGGATACCCGTGCTGTGTTGGCGGAGTTGGGCTATTCAGAACAAGAGATTCAGGCCATGATTGATGCGGGTGCGGCGGTGGCCGGCACACCGTCTTAACGGCTCTCACATGGTGGAATAGGAAGATAGCGATGAAAATTGGTGTTGTCGGTGCTGGTATGGTGGGCAGCGCATCGGCCTATGCCATGGCCATGATGGGGGTGGGATCAACCATCGTGTTGGTTGATCACGATGAGAAACTAGCCACCGCCCAGGCCGAAGATATCGCCCACGGCACCCCGTTCGCGCAACCGGTCACGGTAATGGCCGGGGGGTATGATGCCCTGGAGGGGGCCGCGGTTGTGGTCATTAGTGCGGGCGTTAGCCAAAAGCCAGGCGAAACTCGCCTCGACCTGTTGGACCGGAATATTGAGGTGTTCAAACAGGTCATCGATGGCATCAAACGGCACGCGCCGAAGGCCATTTTGCTGATTGCCACCAACCCTGTCGATGTGATGACCGCTGTTGCCTTGCATTTGTCGGGCGATGACCCCAGCCGGGTGATTGGCAGCGGCACGATCCTGGATACTGCCCGGTTCCGGCATTTGCTGGGCCGCCATTTGGGCGTCGCGTCGCAATCGGTCCATGCCTATGTGATGGGGGAGCATGGCGACAGTGAGGTTTGTGTCTGGTCCAGTGCCCGGGTTGGCAGCACGCCATTAAAAGCTGTCGCCACCCGTCTTGAGCGGCCGCTGACACCACAGATATGCCAAAAGATCGACACCCAAGTGCGTGAAGCCGCCTATAGCATCATCGATGGTAAAGGCTCGACCTATTACGGTATTGGCGCCGGGGTGGCTCGTATCGTTCGGGCGATCCTGGATGATGAGCGGGTGGTGTTTACCGTGTCGGTCATGACCCATGGTTTGGAGGGCATTGATAATATACCGCTGTCATTGCCCCGGCTGATTGGCCGGGATGGGGTGCTGGCTGATTTGCCCGTGGAGTTGGATGAACAAGAAGCCGAAGCCCTGCGCCGTTCTGCTAATGTGATTGCCGATTACCTGCCTCAATCGATTGGTCAGGGTTAACGGCAAATGGCCCTAGCTCATCTCATCATCAGCTTGTTGGCCGCCTTGGTGGGGTTAAGTTTGCTTGGCTTATCCTTGCTTGTTTTCGATATGAGCCAAGCTTTGTTTCTCGGGGCTTATCTGCTTGTCTTGCCGATTGTCTCGATTGTTTTCTGGCCCAGCTTTTATGAGCGGGTGGCGGTTGGGCGGCAGGCGGCGATTTGGGTTTTGCTGTTTGTTCCTTTGGTGCTGGTGCCTTTGCTCAATGAACAAACAAGCCTGCGCATGGTCGTAATGGCCGAGGCGATTGCTGGTGGTTACGTCCAGAGTTTTGATGGCTTACTGGTGACTTATCGAGAGATGCCGCCCCATACGGCACGCTTTCCGCTAACCTTGCCCAATGGTGACGAAGCCACTCTGGGCCGCCATTGGAATTACGTAACCACCGTTGAACAGGCGCGGCGCCCATGACGTGGTGGCGGCGTTTCATCTTGATCGTGGTATTCGAAGCCTTGGCCATTGGCATTATTGGCGGGCTCGCCATGAATATCTACCTGCGCGGCGTTGATATTATCGGCCATGAAGAATTACCGCTCTACGAACGCCATCCAGAGCTGCTGGGTCCCATGATTGCCCGTGAGATTGCCGAGATCGCGCCGCTGGAATTGGAAGCAATCTGTGGCAAGGGTTACCAAGCGACGATCTTAACGGCGTGGAAAATCAGTGGCTTGCCACGGATCGATCGGATCCGTCGCCATTTGGGCGACAAGCGCGAAATTGTGCGGGCCTTTTTTGAGAATAGCCGGGGTTATGAGCGGGCCTTGTATCACCGTTTCTTATGCCAAGCCCCGGTTCTGGAGCGTTTTGTGCCGGGTGACCCAGCGCTTAAACGCCTTGTTTCTCCCATTGCTCCCGCTTCCGATAAATCGTCGACGGACTGATCTCTAACAACCGTGCGGCCATGGAGATATTGCCATCACATTGGGCGATGGCGCTTTCGATTGTTCGCTTTTCCACCTGCCACAGGGGCTCGATACCCGTGGGCGTGCCACCCATGGTTTGGCTTGCCCCAAGCCCTGAGGTGGCCCCAGAACCAAAGCCCGCTTGCGGGGTCGTATGTTGGCCAGGTGCTTGATCAAACAACGGCATGGTCGGTGCCGCTGATCCGGATGGGGCGGATCCAAGATGGCCTGCACCGGGCGGCGCTGTGGGCGCGTGATGACCGTGATGATGTGGGGCGGGGCTGGGCGTGTTGTATGGATCGTTTTGGCCATGTTGGATGGCAGCTGGCAGGGCCGTAACATCTACCATGCCACCCGGCGCCATCACCGCGATATGGCGCACCGTGTTCTGCAACTCACGGATATTGCCCGGCCAAGGATATTGCATCATGCGATAGCGAGCTTCTGGGGTGAAACCATTGAAGCTTTTGGCTTCCTCCTGCCCATAGACAGCCAGGAAATGTTCCAGCAATGGTTCCACATCGGGCAACCGATCACGTAAAGGCGGCAAATGGATCGGCACCACATGCAAGCGATAGTACAAATCCTCCCGAAAGCGCCCGGCAGCGATGTCTTCTAAGGGGTCACGGTTGGTGGCGCAGATGATCCGCACATCGACTTTCTCATCAAGCTCGGCCCCGACTTTTTTGATTTGACCAGTTTGCAAAAACCGTAGCAATTTCGATTGTAAAGAGAAGTCTAACTCACCGATTTCATCTAAGAACAAGGTCCCACCATCAG
>JBCCBF010000427.1:0-1747 GCA_039814445.1 Pseudomonadota bacterium | reverse complement strand
GAGGGGGATGGGCTTCATCTTGCTTTACCGGTCGTCGCCCAAAGCTGAGCAATCACCGCGGCACAGGCTTCAAACGCAAAACCCTGGCCCCAGCCGCTGGGCAACAGGCGAATGCCTAACTCAACCTCATGCACGCCGGTCAAATCTGGGACCTCGATTAATTTTACATAGCCGAATGGGGCAGCGGTGTTGGTGTGGGATTGGTTGGCCAGCACAATCGCCCAATGGCCGAGACCGGTGGCTTGGGCATGGCCTGCGATGTCTGTGGTCTGGTTATGGCTCTGCTGGCTTTGTACTAGCCACGCATCAATGGCTGCGTCGTCATGAACCCCCACCAGGCTGAATGCCATGGTTTCAGGGTTCTGTAATAACTGGCCCAAAGCCGCCCGATCCCCGGCACACCAGCGACGGATGATAAGACGCTCGGTCTTTATGGGATTATTCGGCATCGTTTAGCGCGCGATTAAGGAACATGAGGCTGTGCCTAGGTCAGCCGCGCTTAAAAAACAACCACGATGATAGAGCCATGGATCTATGGCATGGGTAACGCCTTGGATGCGCGGGGGTGCGCACAAACATGGCTTGGTAAATCCCGGGGCTTGCAACTAGCACTTGGCGTTTATCGATGCCTGGCCTATACCCTAGCCTTGGCTAATAGGACGCGGGTGTAGCTCAATGGTAGAGCTCCAGTCTTCCAAACTGGTGGTGAGGGTTCGATTCCCTTCACCCGCTCCAGCTTTTCGCCGATGATGATTCCCATACGGGGCGTATCTTGCGCATCAAAACGCGATGATGCTTGCAAGCCATGGCCTCTTTGGTTATCACGGGCGATATCACTTACAGGATAGATCAGGTACCACCACGCACCAACAAACAGGGGTGCGAACCCTGGTCCTTGATGGTGAGTGGATTGGTGTTGTGGCGCCTGCTTTTTCGTTGGGGTCATGATGCTGTTTGTAGGAGCGTAGCTCAATTGGTAGAGCACCGGTCTCCAAAACCGGGGGTTGTGGGTTCGAGTCCCTCCGCTCCTGCCATCTTTGGCGCTAAATCAAGCGGCGGGATGGCAGGTAATCAGATGTCACAAGATGGATACGAGCGATGGCCGGTTGGCGCCCCGTACAATTTTTCCGCGAAGTCCGGACCGAAGGTGAGAAAGTCACCTGGCCGACGCGCAAGGAAACCATGGTGACATCGTTCTTTGTGTTTTTGATGGTCGCGTTTTGCGCGGTGTTCTTTGTGATCGCCGACCAGCTCATCTTATGGGCGGTGACCGCTATTTTGGGCATTGCCCATTAACAATACTCCCCAAGATCTGGGGTTTATGGACTGTTTTAGGGAGTGACGGCGATGGCAGAGCCCCGCTGGTACGTGGTGAATGTTTATTCCGGCTTTGAAAACAAAGTGGCGGAATCCATCCGGGAAAAAGCATCAAAAGTCGGCCTGGAAGGCTCGTTTGATGAGATCTTAGTACCCAGTGAAGAAGTGGTGGAAATGCGCCGGGGCCAGAAGGTTAACACCGAGCGTAAGTTCTTCCCCGGCTATGTCCTGGTGCGGATGACCCTGACCGATGAGAGCTGGCACCTGGTCAAGAACACCCCCAAAGTCACGTCTTTCCTGGGCGGTAGCGGCAAGCCCATGCCGATCCCTGATCGGGAAGCCGAGCAGATCATGAACCAGGTGCAAGAGGGCGTGGAACGACCACGGCCGTCCATCACCTTTGAAATTGGTGAGCAAGTGCGCGTGTCTG
>JBCCBF010000354.1:0-2686 GCA_039814445.1 Pseudomonadota bacterium | reverse complement strand
AGAAGCGTTGGCAGCGTTTGCAGCTGATAATGAGTCGCCAGCCTAAAGTTCTCGTCCGCATTGACGTCAAACAGCTGGACCTGACCCGCCCACTCAGACTGAAAGCGATTGAGCAACGGCATAATGCGGCGGCAAAGCCCGCACCAAGGTGCCCAAAAGTGAACCAGTACCGGCATCGGAGAAGATAAAACAATCTCCTCGAACGTATCCTCGTTGATGGTCGTCGACATCAGAAATTTAATAAACGAATTTTGATGGGGAAATTAAATAAACCCTCGCCATATCCAAAACCGGCGTTTTCCGGCGAAAAAGCTACCAGTTTTAACCAAGGCGTGGTTTAGGAGTTGGTTTTAAACAGCGATCTAAAAAAGTGAACGATTAACCAGCAATCGAAAGTTGAAGGCTAGTTAGTTGCAGACTAACGTCACAGCAAGCCGCACCATGACCAACCTGTCTTAATGATTGTATTCACTTTGACACATAAAAGGTTCACATTTCGACAAAAGAAGCTCCAAAATTGGTGAATTTTTAGAGATTCGTCAACATCAATAATTGGCAATGTCTTGAAATCTTAAAAAAATATAAAGAGCATTAGAGATTTTGGAGGCTTGAATCGGTAATTTACATTTGTAACAAAATATCTGAACCCTATAAACCAACAATGGGCTTTGGTAGGATCAGGCCATTGATACAGCATCTTTGCCAGATCAGCATAAGAACTGACGATCCCAAATACGTCGTTTCTAATAATTTATTTAGCAATTTGCGAAAACCTGACTTGATCGACAGTTAGTCAGCGCTGCCCGTCTGCTGTAAGGGGTAGCGCCAACCTCTCATTTTGTCCCATTTAGGCAGCCGCTCAGAGCCCACGTTTCGATAGCAAACGTGTTGGCAAAATGCATAGCGGCAAAATAGTGGCAGACGATGGCGCTGGCAACATTTTCCTATCGACGCTAGCTGGTTAAAACTAGGCTATAGCCGACGACCCCGCCCAGCACCATGGCCACAATCGCCCCAATCAATGTGTTGATGATGTTGACAACATCATGGGTTAGACCCGGCAGTTTATTTTCCAGGGTGGCGCCAATTAGACTTTCTGCCGTGGTGGCGATAAAAGCGGCGACGATGCAAAAGCCCACCCCTGCCAGACTAATAAATCCAGTTGCCCAGGCGAAGGCGGCTAATACAATCGAACCAGCGATACCCGCTAGGGTTCCCTCTAGACTGACGGCTCCTTCAGTGCCGCGCGGCACTGGCTGTAGCGTCGTGATTAAGAAAGTGCGCCGACCGTAGGCCTTGCCAATTTCGGTGGCCGTCGTATCCGAGAGTTTGGTCGCCAGACTGGCCACTGCGCCCAGCATCAACAGCCCTGCCCAATCAATAGAGGGCGCGGCCGCCGCTGATGCCAGCTGCACGACGACAAACCCAAGGGCGCACAGCGCCGCCACCAGGGCTGACCCCCAAACGTTGCCCGGCCCCCGCACCCCTGAGCGAGCTTCGGCGATACCGGCGGCTTCCTTTTCCGCCAGGCCTACCTTGGTCACAGCTGACCCCACCAGAAAGTACAGCATCGTGACGGCAAACCCCCGCCAACCAAAACTGCCCCACAGCAGAACGCCCAGAACCCAGGCATTGGCATAGCCCCAAGGGGTTAGTAGCTTTTTGGGTGAGACAAAGGCAAAACAAAGGAGGGCAGTGTTGATCGCGATCGCAACTGCCCAAGGCGTCATTGTAGGAGAAAGCTCAAGCATCGCCATATCAGTCACGCTGACCAGGATTATGCTGACCAGGATTGTAGAGTGCTCGCCGCCATAAAAGCCTTTATGGCGACGGCTACCGCAAGAATAAAGGAAGACACTGTTAAAAAAAAGAGGGTAGGGAAAGAACTCACTTCCTCTACCCAAGATTAGGCTTGATACAGCCGTCACCACAAAGATTTATGCGCGACGGCGGGCCCATTGGCGACCGCCCTAGGCACTTGAGCGACGGGACTGTCCTCAGCCAAGTGGGCGCTGGCCTTAGTGGGTGTGGGCCTCGTGATGCGCGTGCCCGTGATCGTGCCCGTGATCGTGCCCGTGCCCGTGGGTATGGGGCACGTTATTGACCACGATCTTCAAATCACGATTGACCGTTTGCCCCGCCTCCTCCAGCAGCTCAGCCACCAGCGGATCAGCCCAGCGAGCCGCCATCTGGGTAAAGTCGGGGTGATCGTTAACGCAGTCCATGCGCACATAGGTCACATCCGGACGCTTACGACGCAGGTGCTGAATGATGTGATCCACGTCCAATAGGGTTTCATGGTTCTCAGTGGCAAAGCCAATGGGCATAAACACAATGGCCGTGGCCCCGAGATCCATTAGATTTTTCGCCGCCTGGGTGACGTTGGGCTGGGTCCACTCGATCATCGGCGTATCGTGGTTGAGCCAACCGATGGACACCAATGGAAACTTATGGATCAGGCGCTCTCGCACGGCATCGTATAGCAGCTGACTTTCAGTAATGCCCGAGGTGAACCCCTTTGCCTTGTGGGGGCAGCCGTGATTCATCAGCAAAATAGCCGTTTGGGACGGGAGGTGGGCCACCGCCAGATCAGCCCGCACCCGCTCCTCCACTAGACGAGCCAGCAGTTCTATATAGTCTGGCTCGTTATAAAAAGACGGGATATAGCGGGTGCTTTGGAGCCAGT
>JBCCBF010000022.1:0-17150 GCA_039814445.1 Pseudomonadota bacterium | reverse complement strand
TCAGCCCGTATTTTTGGTGAGTATAACGACTCCTATGATGAGTTATTCGTCCGCCAGGGCAGCCCTGCTCCCTTCGCCACCTTTATGGGCAACGCGCCGCAATATTTCTGGTCCCTGGGCGATGTGATCACCCGGCTTTATCAGTCGGTGGAGATTTGGGATAAACTAACCCATCGCCTGCCCAATCGGCGCATGAAGGCCGAACCCTTGCTTGATCTCTACATGATCCTGGATGATTTGTTGTAAGCGGTGCCCAGTGCCCAGTGCCCAGTCCCCAGTGCCGCTCATCTGCTAGCCAGCATCACAACGCTTTTGCCTATTGCGATGCAGCACGTCCAATCGTTGAGATTGCCGCCAGTTCCGGGCATGGTTCACGGGCGTTATCTACCGGCTGTTAAATTTTGGCCGGTAAGCTTGTCCTCCGCCTGGCGTTTCGGCTGGTGCTGGTAAATTAAAGAGAACAAATATGTCGTCGCGCGATGATGGTTTGAAGTCGGCCCTCTTGGACCGGGTCATTGAAGTCCAAGCCGATCTGTTGAATGAGAGCAATCGGGATGCCGTGGCCAGCTTTACGCGCCACACTTACGCCCATGTATCGCCTGATGATTTAAGCCGCCGGTCGGTTAACCATCTGGCCCATGCCGCTATTTCACTCTGGCAATTCGCCCAGATCCGCAAAGACGACAAGCCCATGGTGCGGATTTTCAATCCCGACACCAATGAAGAGGGGTGGAGCACCTCGGCAAGCCTGCTGCAAATCGTCAACACGGATATGCCGTTCTTGGTCGATAGTGTCACCGCCGCCTTGCAACGGCGTGGGATGAACATCCGGTTGATTGTCCACCCCGTCTTACAAGTCGAGCGTGATGGGAATGGCAAGCTAGTGAGGGTGTCAGCCGCCATGAAGGATGGGGCCCAAGCGCCCCAGGATGCGCCTCACCATCCGCTTGAATCAATCATGCATATCGAGCTTAACCGGATTGCTAATAAAGAGCGCCAGGCCTCGCTGTTGCGGAAAATCAAAAAGGTTTTCGATGATGTGGTGGCCGCCGTCGGCGATTGGTCCGAGATGCGCAGCCTGTGTGAACAGATGAGCGACCGGCTGCTTGATTACGGCCAGGGTCTCAAGGATCAGGACAAGAGCCAGACCGCTGAGGAAGCGGTCGCGTTCTTGCGCTGGATGACCGATGACCACTTCACCTTCTTAGGCTATCGATACTACAACGTGATCGGCGAGGGGGATGGCCTTAGCCTAGAGATCGACCAAAAGCGTGGCCTTGGTATTCTCGCGGATCAAGCCTATTCGGTCTTCGATGGCTTGCGCAATTTCCAGGAATTGCCAGGCAATGCCCGTGATCTGTTTTCCCGAGAAAGCCCGCTGTTTTTGACGAAGTCAAACCGGCCAGCCACCGTGCACCGGTCGGTGCCCATGGATGCGGTGATCCTGAAAGATCGGGACGCTGAGGGCAAACCCATTGGCGAGCACCTTTTTTTGGGGCTGTTCACCTCCATCGCCTATAACCGCAGCGCCCGGGATATTCCCTATTTGCGGACCAAGGTGCAACGAGCCATAACTGCCGCTGGCTTGCCTAAGCAAAGCCATACGGGCAAGGCCCTTGCCCATATTCTGGATACCTATCCGCGTGATGAGTTGTTCCAGATGACGGACCAGGAGCTGTTGGATATATCCACTGGCGTGCTTCATCTGGCCGAGCGCCCGCGCGTGGCTTTGTTTACCCGGCAGGATCCGTTTGATCGGTTTGTATCCTGCATGGTTTATGTGCCCCGGGACCGCTATGACACCAATCTGCGTCAACGCATGCAAGCTTTGCTCGAAGATACGCTGTCGGCTGAGGTTTCCAGCTATTTCGTGACCTTGGATGCCACCAGCCTGGCGCGTATCCAGTTTATTTTGAATACGCCAACCCCCTTGGGTGATTTTGATGCGCCAGGGTTGGAGCGCAAATTGGCCGATGTGGCGCGGCTGTGGGAAGACCGATTGGCCGATGCGCTGATCGAAAGCCATGGCGAAGAAACCGCCGAGCTGTTGCTGACAAAATTCGGCCAAAGCTTTCCGGCGGGATACCGCGAGCAAGAAACCGCCCGGCAAGCGATCATCGATATCGGTAAGCTGAAAGCCGTGGTTGATGGCGCCCCCATGGCGATCAATTTGTACCGTCCTTTGGATCAAGAGGGTAACGATCATCTGCATGTGCGGTTATGCCATCCGTCAACAGCACTGCCTTTATCCAAAGTGCTGCCCACGCTGCAAAATCTTGGGCTAGAGATCCAGACCGAGCGACCCTATCAGATCCGCCCCCGCGATCATGACACCAGCATTTGGCTTCATGATTTTGAAGGGCGGCTGAACACAACCCTAGACGGCGATTTAGACGACGCCCGTGAGTTGTTCCACGAAGCCTTTGAAGCGGTATGGTCAGGGGCTGCTGAGAATGACCCCCTCAACCGTTTGGTCTTAGCAGCCGGGCTGACGGCCCGTGAGATTGCCTTGCTCCGCGCCTATTGCCGGTATTTACGGCAAATTCAATTCCCGCTCAGCCCCAAGGCTATGGCCGATGTGTTGGTGGCTCATCCGGGTATTACCAAACAATTGGTCGGCTTGTTCCACGCCATGCATGACCCGGTCAAAAGCGAAAGCCATGCCGACCGCGATAGCCGCGTGGGCGGGTTTTTGGTCGCCATTGACCACACGCTGGAAGACGTCACAAGCATTGACGAAGACCGTGCGATCCGCGCGCTCGTCAGCCTGTTCCGTGAAACCCTGCGCACTAATTTTTATCAACGCAATGAGGCGGGCGAGCCGCGCCCGTGGATTGCTTTTAAGCTTAACTCCCAAGCGGTGGAGGAGTTGCCCCTGCCGCGGCCTAAGCGGGAGATTTTTGTCTACAGTCCGCGGGTGGAAGCCGTGCATCTGCGCGGTGGTTTGGTCGCCCGTGGTGGTATTCGTTGGTCCGACCGCCGGGATGATTTCCGCACCGAAGTGCTGGGCTTAATGAAAGCGCAGATGGTTAAGAACGCGGTTATTGTGCCCGTGGGCGCCAAGGGCGGCTTTGTGCTTAAGCAAGCCCCGGAAACCGGGGGCCGTGATGCCCTGCAAGCCGAAGGGATCGCGTGCTACAAAATCCTGGTTCGTGCACTGTTGGAGATCACAGACAATATCGTTGACGGGAAGGTTGTGCCGCCCGATCAAGTGATCCGTTATGATGGTGATGACCCCTATATGGTGGTCGCAGCCGATAAAGGCACGGCCACGTTTTCTGATATCGCCAATGGCATTGCCCAGGACTATAATTTCTGGCTCGACGATGCTTTTGCTTCTGGTGGGTCAGCTGGTTATGACCACAAGGGTATGGGTATCACGGCCAAAGGAGCCTGGGAGAGCGTCAAACGCCATTTCCGTGAGCGGGGCAAGAACATCCAAGAACAGCCATTTACCTGTGTCGGCGTGGGCGACATGTCCGGCGATGTGTTCGGTAACGGTATGTTGTTGAGTGAGCAGACCAAATTGGTCGCCGCCTTTAACCACTTGCATATCTTTGTTGATCCGGACCCTGATCCCGCGGTCAGCTTTGCGGAGCGTCAGCGGTTGTTTGAGATGCCGCGCAGTGCCTGGAGCGATTATGACAGCGCCAAGCTATCACCGGGCGGTGAAGTGTTTGACCGCAGCGCCAAAAGCTTGACGATCAGTGATGAAGTCCGGGGCCTGTTGGGGTTAGACCGGCAAAAGGTGACGCCCAATGAATTGCTTCAGGCCATCTTAACCGCTGATGTGGAGCTTTTGTGGTTCGGTGGCATTGGCACCTACATCAAATCATCGGCTGAAAGCCATGGTGAAGTGGGTGACAAGGCCAATGACTATATCCGGATTGATGGCCGCGATGTGCGGGCAAAAGTGATTGGTGAGGGAGCAAATCTTGGCGTCACCCAAGGGGGGCGGATTGAAGCCGATGAATATGGCGTCAAGCTCAACACCGACTTTATTGATAATTCTGGTGGTGTTGATTGCTCGGATCACGAGGTCAATATTAAAATCCTGTTGGCCGCTGAGTTGGCAAAAGGCACGCTCAAACGTGACGCCCGGGATAAGCTGCTAGCCGATATGACCGATGAGGTCTCGGACCTGGTCTTGGACGATAATTACCTACAAACTCAGGCAATTTCTGTTGCGTTAGCCGAGGGGCCAAAGCGCTTTGAAGACCATGCGCGGCTGATGCGGCAGCTGGAACGTGACGGTATTCTAAACCGCAGCCTAGAGGGCTTACCCGATGAGGAGCGGGTGGCTGATCGCCTGCGCGACGGCCGTGGCATGACCCGGCCAGAGTTTTCGGTGCTGTTGGCCTATTCGAAGATCAAGCTCTATGACGATCTGTTAGCGAGCGACCTGCCCGATGACAGCTATCTGATCACGAATTTGGTGAAATATTTCCCACGGCCCCTGCGCAAGCAATACCGTGAGGGTATCTTAGACCACCAGCTCCGCCGCGAGATCATTGCCACCGTGATGGCGAATTCGATCATCAACCGGGCAGGCCCCACCTATGCGATCGAGCTTTCCGATAAAACGGGGATGGGCGCGGCCGAGATTGCCCGCGCCTATGCCGTGGTTCGTGAGTGTTTCAGCCTGGTGCCCCTGTGGGGTGAGATCCAGGCCGGCGATAACCAAATCGATGCCCATGTGCAGGGCGAGATGATGCGGTGGACAATCCGCCTTATCGAGCGGTGTAGTGCCTGGTTTCTGAACAACCTGCCGCAACCCATCGATATTGCCGGGACCGTTGAGCGGTTTAAAACCCCGCTACAAACCGCCATAGATTGCCTGGACCAAATGGTGCCAGAGCCAGAACGTGAGGGCATGGACCACCGGTATCAACATTACACACAAGCAGGGGTTGGCGAAGATCTGGCGCGCCAGGTAGCGCGGTTGCCCGTATTGTTCGGCGCCTGTGATATCGCCCGAACCGCAGAGATTGCAAAAGTGGACGTTCCCGTGGCGGCCAAAGCCTATACCGAGATCGGCGATTATTTTGGTATCTCGTGGCTGCATATGCAGGCCGTTGATTTGCCGCGTGCCAGCCATTGGCGCAAACAGGCGGTCATTGCCATTATTGATGATTTATATGCCATTCGCTCCCGCTTGGCCTATGAGATCATTGGTGCTGTGACCGTGAAGGGCAGTTTTGATCCGCAAAAAGATAACACGGCGCTGATTAAGGAATGGGCTAAAACCAGGCCGCAACAGGTCAGCCGCTTGCAACGTTTGATCGCTGAATTCCGGGCGGCGGGGGAAACTGATTTGGCCATGTTGGCGATTGCCTTACGCCAATTGCGTAACCTGTTCGACAGTTAAGGGGTGGCGGACCCTATAGACTCAGGCACCACGGCCTCTGGCCCGGTCGTATCTGGTCAGGTCGTACCTGGTCCGGTTAAGTCTAACTGGCGATCGATTGCCGGTTGGTGCGTTTACGATTGGGCTAACTCGGCCTTCAACACGGTTATCCTCACCTTTGTATTCAGCGTTTATTTTGCCAAAGGCATTGTGGGCGATGAGGCCACGGGCAGCAGCCTGTGGGGTCTAACGATTGGCATGGCGGGGCTAGGGGTGGCGCTGTTTAGCCCGGTTTTGGGCGCGATTGCCGATCACGCCGGAACGCGCAAGCCCTGGCTTGCCGTGTTATTGACCATCACCGTGGTGGGGACAGCCCTGTTGTGGTTTGCCACACCAGATCCCGGCTCGATCACCCTGGTTATTGCCTTGATTGTGATCACCAGCATCAGCTTTGAGTTGGGCCAGGTGTTTTATAACGCCATGTTGCCCAGTATCGCACCACCCCAAGCCATGGGGCGAATTTCAGGCTTGGGTTGTGGCTTGGGCTATTTTGGCGGGCTGGTCTGCCTTGCCCTTTGTCTTGTGTTGTTGGTGCAACCGAACCCGCCGTTGTTTGGTCTGGCGAGCGAGACCCAAGAGCCGGTGCGCGCCACCGCCTTGTTGGTGGCCCTATGGTTTACGGTTTTTGCCTTGCCGCTGTTCCTATTCACCGTGGATCGGGGCGCCGCCCATGTCCTCCCCATGGGGCAAGCCGTGTGTGTTGGTCTGGCCCAGCTGTGGCGAAACCTGCGGTATTTACCACGCCGTCGTGACTTGTTCCGCTTTCTGATTGCCTCGGCCCTCTACCGCGATGGGCTTGGCACTTTATTTGCTGTGGGCGGGCTTTATGCGGCCGGTACCTTTGGCATGGATTTCGATGAGATCCTGATCTTTGCCATCGGCCTTAATGTAACCGCCGGGCTGGGGGCTATTGCCTTTGGCTGGCTGGATGATGGTATTGGCCCAAAAACATCGATATTGCTGGCGTTAGCCGGTCTGATTGGCCTGGGGCTGGCCGTGTTGCTGGTGACCGATAAAACCTGGTTTATGGGCTTGGCGCTTGCCCTGGGTTTATTTGTGGGCCCGGTGCAAGCGGCCAGCCGCTCCCTGCTAGCGCGGCTTAGCCCGCCTGGGATGACGACCGAGGTCTTTGGGCTTTATGCGCTGACCGGTAAATCGATTGCGTTTTTGGGCCCGCTGATCTTTGGCTGGGTGACCTTTGCCACCGAGAGCCAGCGGTGGGGCATGGCCACGATTGTCGTGTTCCTAAGCCTTGGCGCGTTGCTGCTGTTAACCGTCCGGCAATCGGTGAACCCACGCAACGACCTGGCGGGCGCAGCCGACACGGCCCCACCGCCACCCCCTTAAGTGCCGAGCGGGTAAATGTCAGCCAAGCGTTAGGCAGCGGTGCTGCGGCTAAGAATACGGGCTTTGCGGTTGCGCTTTGGCCGGTGAATGCGTACGAGTTTTACCATGTCCCAGCGCCCCGCCAGTCCCAACCCGACCGCCCAGCCCCAGCGAAAGCCAGAGCCACAGTCACAGCCAAGCGCGGGCACCCAGCCATCATCGCCGCAAACAGCGCCCGAATTATTCGCAAAAGCCCAGCAGCTCGATAAAACCGGGCAGCAAGATGCCGCCTTGGCCCATTACCGGTTTTGCATCGCCCTGGACCCCACCCATGGCCAAGCGTTGTTCCGGGCGGCTAATCTACTGGTGATCAGCAATCAGGTATCGGCCAGCCTGCCTTATTATCACGTGCTCACGACCCTCAAGCCCGACTACAACCCGGCGCGGATCAATTATGCCATTGCCCTCAAACGTCTGGGCCGGCTGGACCAAGCTTTGAGCCAGCTGGAAACCGTGGTGGACCAGGACGCACAATCACTCCACGCCTGGCAACAATTGGCCGATGTGTACCGTACCCTAGGCCAGCCGATGAAAAGTCAAGAAGCCTACCGGCAATGGGCGGCGCTGGACCCGAAAGATCCAAAGCCACGGTTTATGATTGAGGCTGTGGGCCACAGCTTAGCCCCCGATGGTGAGGCCCCAGGCCGGGCGCCTGATGAGTATGTGGTGGCTTACTTTGACAGCTATGCCCATAGCTTTGATGACCACGCGGCCTCGATCATGCGCTACCAAGTGCCAGGCTTGTTTAAGCGCCTGGTCCATCACTTCGGCTATCCAGGGCTCAGTGATGTGGCGGCCTTGGATTTGGGCTGCGGTACTGGCTTGTGTGGTGAGTTTTTGGCCCCATTCTGCGCGCGTTTGGACGGTATTGACCTGTCACCAGCGATGATCGCCAAGGCACAGGCCAAAGGCTATTACAGCCGCTTGGTGGACGATGATTTGCTGCCCGGCATGAAGGGATTGCCAAATCATGACTATGATCTCGTGCTGGCTGGTGATGTGTTCTGTTATATGGGCGATTTGGCCCCGGTGTTTGAAGCCGCCCATGGGCGCTTGGCCCCCGATGGGCGTTTCATGTTCACCGTGGAGGCGATGACCTATCTTGAGGTTGATCAGGGGGCGTCGGATTATATGCTGCGGGATTCCGGGCGCTATGCCCATCACCGGGATTATCTCCACCAGGTGGCGGAAGCTGCTGGGTTTACGGTTGAGCTGTCCGGCTATGAAACCCTGCGTCTGGAATTTGGTAAGCCCGTGGCCGGCTGGTTGCTGGTGTTGAAGCCTGAGTAGAAGCCTACGTAACCGGACGGTCAGGGATTGCTAAAGGATTCCGGCGGCGTGGTTCGGCCAGCAAACCGGCCACCTTTCCGATAGCGGTATAAATATTCAGGCGCGATGGCTTCCATGGCGGTGGCATCAATGCCCAGATCGGCCAGCGTCTTGGCCGCGGCATCCACCACATTATCGGATTTCAGCAGGGTAACTTGATCACGGGTGAGCAGCTGACCCGGTAGTTTTTCGAGGATCGAACCCTGCACTGATGCGATGGCAAAAGGCAGGTTGACGAGCCGCCGGTTCCGGCCGGTAATCTCATTGATATACTCAAGTATCTGCTTGAACGTATAGCGCTTTGGCCCGCCTAGTTCATAAGTCTGGCCCCGGGCCTCTTGGCTGGCGAGAGCGGTATGAATGGCGTCGGCCACATCGGCCACATAGACCGGTTGAAACCGGGTCTTACCACCACCGATCAGCGGCAGTACGGGGCTGTACATGCTCATTTCACCGAACCGGTTTAGGAATTCATCCTCCGGGCCAAACACAACGCTCGGTCTTAATATTGTCGCCTCGGGGAAGGCATCCAAGATCGCCTGTTCGCCCGCCGCCTTGGTTTTCGCATAACCCGAAGGGCTTTGCGCATCAGCGCCGATGGCTGAGACTTGGACCAAGGATCGCACTCCGGCGGCTTTTGCGGCTTTTGCGATCCGGCCGGGCAAGTCTGCGTGTAGGGCCGGAACTTCTGATGGCGGGTTTCGGCCAAGATGCCCACAAGGTTGATGACCCAATCGGCGCCATCAACCGCCGCGGCCAGGGCATCGTCATCGCGTAAGCTCATCTTGAGCGGCACGACCTGGCCGACCACACCGCTCACGCGCAGACGGTTAGCCTTGCTGGGTTGGCGGGTCGGGACACGGACGCTATAGCCATCACGCGCCAGGCGCTGCACCAGGTACCGGCCGATGAAGCCGGTGCCACCGAACACGGTTGCCGTCTTGCCAGGTTTGTTGAGGGTCATGGTCTTTTTCGTGCCTTTATTGATGGTGGGCGCTTGGCTTTAGCATAAGGGCGGCTGCGCTGATGTCATGCAGTGACATAGCATCTTCATGGATAAATGGCAGGTTTTGCGCGACAATAATTTGACAACGTGGCATGCGGGATTTAAGTCAAAAGCCGCCCTGCCCAGGTGGCGGAATTGGTAGACGCGCAGGTTTCAGGTACCTGTGGCTTAACGGCCGTGGAAGTTCGAGTCTTCTCCTGGGCACCATTACATAGTCGCTGATGTGTTGGCACATTAAACGCGATCGCGCCATTGGGTCGGCGAACCCCGCAGCTAGCACCCGTTTTCTATGACCATCCATTTCCATAAACACGATTTGCCGGATGATTTTGATCCGGGCGATGCGGTGGCCATTGATTGTGAGACCATGGGACTGCGCCCCGAACGCGACCGGCTGTGCTTGGTGCAAATTTCTGCGGGCGATGGGGATGCCCATCTGGTGCAAATCGCCAAAACGATCCAACCCGCCCCACGGTTGACGGCCATATTGGCCGATCCATCGATTGATAAGCTCTACCATTACGGTCGCTTTGATATCGCCGTGCTGTACAAGAGTTTCGGCGTGATGAGCGCGCCTAATTATTGTACGAAAATCGCGTCAAAATTGGTGCGCACTTATACGGATCGGCATTCGTTAAAAGAATTATGCCGTGAGATGTTGGGCATTGGTCTGTCGAAAGAGCAGCAATCATCCGATTGGGGCGCTGACATCATCACGACGGAGCAACAGGAATACGCCGCCTCGGACGTGCTGCATCTGCATAAATTGCGTGATAAGCTGAACGTTATGCTGGAGCGTGAGGGCCGCACGGACCTCGCCCAACGGTGCTTTGAGTTCTTACCCAGCCGGTGTCTTTTGGACCTGCAAGGCTGGCCTGACCTTGATATCTTCAGCCATTAAGCCCACCTGACGCTGAACGCCGAATAGGTTGGGGCGAAGGTGACTTAGCGCTTCACCTGGCCTGTTTTGGCATGTAATCTGCATATTTGATGCCGTGAAAGCCGCTCCGATGAGGGGTGGTTTAGGTCTAAGCCTTTGAACGGTCCTTATAATTTATCGCCCTGCGGCGTGGGTGGTTGGCATGTTGCTGACGCCCGAACGTGGCAGCCTAGCGAAAGCGCATGAGATGACCGGCCAGATCCAATCGATTGAACAACGGCCAAATGATGCGGCGGACAGTAAAACGCCCGACAGCTTGACCGTGGGGCGCCGTGTGCTTGGCTTAGAAGCTGAGGGGCTGACGGCCTTAGCGGATGGTTTAGACCAGTCCTTTATCGACGCTGTTGATCTGATTTTAGCCGTCACTGGTACAGGCAGCGCGGTGGCTGATGGCGCTGGTTCAACACTCGGCCAGGGCACGGGGCGCGTGGTCGTCACGGGCATCGGCAAAAGCGGCCATGTGGCCCGGAAGATCGCGGCGACCCTTGCGTCTACTGGAACACCGGCCTTGTTCGTACACCCGGCCGAGGCGAGCCACGGTGATCTGGGCATGATCACGCCCCATGATGCTGTGTTGGCCCTGTCAAACTCTGGGCGTATGGCCGAATTGGCTGCCCTGGCCCCCTATGTAAAACGGTTCAAAATTCCGTTAATTGGGATTACCCGCGACCCGAGCTCGCCGCTTGCCGAACAAGCGGATATTGCCATCCTGCTGCCCCAGGTGGAGGAAGCCTGCCCGTTACATCTGGCGCCCACCACCTCCACCACCATGACCCTGGCGTTGGGCGATGCCCTGGCCATGGCCTTGTTAGAACAGCGCGGGTTTTCCGCCGATGAGTTTCGTGTGTTCCACCCTGGTGGTGCCTTGGGGCAAAAGCTTTTGCGCACCCATGATTTGATGCACAAAGGCGATGCCTTACCGCTGGTGCCCACGGCCACAACCATGGCCGATGCCATGGTCATGATCAGCGAGAAAAGCTTTGGGTGCGTGGGTGTGATTGATGGGGCCGGGGCATTATTAGGCATTATCACCGATGGTGATTTGCGACGTCATATGGCCCCAGATTTGCTGCAAAAGCCGGTCGATGAGATCATGACCAAAAACCCCCAAACCATCCGCCCATCAGCCTTGGCGGCCGAGGGTTTGGGCATTATGAATGATAGATCGATCACTAGCTTGTTTGTGGTAGAAGATGGTCAAGCCATTGGCTTGCTCCATGTCCATGACTTGCTCCGGGCTGGGGTGGCGTAACCCACGCCCATGACCGATCGTTACCACCCACCGCCAAGCTATCTCACGCCGCCAGACCCAGGGTTTGATCACGGGTATCACCACGGGCCTCATGATGGAACAAATCACGGCGCTGACCATTATGGTTCTGGCTTGCGGCTCGGTGTCGATACAGCTGCACCGCCGACCCAACCCAAACGACGGTCACGAAGTGTGAACCCTTCGACCTCAACTGTCCGCCCAAATGATTGGTACCGTGGTCGCCGTGCTGATCGGGTGAACCCCCGGCGCTCCCTGATCATTCGCTTCTTGCGGATCGCGGTGCCGTCCTTGGCGGCGGTGCTGTTAGTCGGCACCCTGATCTGGCCCTTGATCAACGCGGATAACGAAAGCCTGCGCCAGTTAGGCCAAGGGGAAAGCGCCATGCTCAACGCCCGGTTTGAGGGGTATGACACGGGCAACCGGCTGGTGGCGATTACGGCTGATCAAGTGACCCGGCAACAGGGCAACCAGAACCTGATTGACCTACAGCAGCCGCTGGCAGACGTGACCTATGATGATGGCAGTCAGATTGCTATCCGCGCCAATCAGGGACGGTTTGATGAGGATAGCCAACAATTACTGCTCGAAGGCGATGTGAACCTGTTCCAGCCCAGTGGTTTTGAATTCACAACCTCCCGCTTACAGGTGGACACCAGCCAGCGCGCTGCGTGGACCAACCAGCCGGTTACCGGGACCGGTCCCGGTGGCACGATAGCCGGCAGTGGGGTCCAGATTTACCAGAATGGCCGTATTTTGGTCTTCCCAGGCCGTGGGCGGCTGACCTTCCGTCAGCTCGCAGGTGACGGGGGCGCGTCATGATCCGGGCCATTCATCTCACCGTCCTGGCGTTAGGCTTGGCATGGTTCGGCATCATCGCCCCGGCGGGTGCCCAGAACGGCCAAGGCCTGAACCTCAATGACGGCCAGGGTGGCCCGATCGAGATTGTGGCGGATCAGGCTTTGGAATGGCAACGCGATGCCCGTGCCTATGTGGCCCGGGGCAATGCGGTGGCGTCCCGCGATGGCCTGGAAGTGGCAGCGGATATCCTGATCGCTTACTACCGTGATACCAGTGCCGGCGGCAGTGAGATCTATCGCCTCGATGCCCGGGGTAACGTCACCTTGCGGTCTGCCGATGCCACCTTGGTGGGCGATGAAGCAGCCTATGATGTTCGCCAGGAAGTAGCTGTTATTCGGGGGCAAGATTTGATTTTGACCACCGCTACGGACCGAATCACCGCTGATGATAGTTTCGAGTTTTGGCAAACACGCCAGCTCGCTGTGGCCCGGGGTGATGCTGCGGCCAGCCGCGCTGATAACACCATACGGTCCGATATCCTGATGGCACGATTTGCCGAAAATGCCTCAGGAGAGCTGGCGATGCGGGTGGTTGATGCCACTGGTGGTGTGGTGATCCAAACGCCCACAGAATTGGTTCGCGGCAGCCAAGGACGTTTCGATGTGCTAACCAATCTCGCTACAATCACTGGTGATGTTCGCTTGACCCGCGGCACCACCCAGCTGAATGGTGACCGGGTTGAGGTAAATATGGACACCGGTGTTTCTCGCTTGTTTACCACCAATCAGGGTGATCGGCGGGTCCGTGGGGTGATCACGCCAGGCGATGTGGGAGGCGATGAATGAGGCAGACATCCATGACATTCGTGACAATGCTGGTGCGCCGTGATCCATCGCGTCACGACCGCTCAACGGCCCATGGCCCAACAAAGATCCGTGTAGCCTTAGCATGCAGTAGTACCGTAAAGGATTGCGACTAATGCCCTTCCGTCGGCGTCATAAACCAGCCAAGCCAGCTTCAGGTACCGCACCGTATAGCTCGGGCGGATCTGGTCACGGTGCCGGTTATGGCGGCGTTCAGACAGGGCCGCGGCTGGTGCATAACGCCACGGGGTTGCAAGCAACCCACTTGGGCAAGCGTTATCGTGGGCGCCCGGTGCTGCGGGATTTCTCTTTGACCGTTCAACGGGGCGAAGCGGTGGCGCTGCTTGGCCCGAACGGTGCGGGTAAAACCACGTCATTTTATATCATCACGGGTTTGATCCGCCCTGATTACGGCCAGATCATGCTCGATGGTGAAGACATCACCACCTTGCCCATCTATCGGCGCGCGCGCATGGGCATCGGTTATTTGCCTCAGGAGGCATCCATCTTTCGCGGCCTGACCGTGGAGGACAATATCCGCGCGGTCTTAGAGGTGGTGGAGAATGACAGCTCGGTGCGAGAGTTAATGCTCGATGAGCTGTTGGCAGAATTTTCGATCACCCATTTGCGGTTTACGCCCACCGTGGCCTTATCAGGCGGGGAGCGCCGACGGGTGGAGATTGCGCGCGCCCTGGCATCCCAGCCGCATTTTGTGCTGCTTGATGAACCCTTGGCCGGGATTGACCCTATCGCGGTGGGGGAGATCCGTGACTTGATCGCCCATCTGAAAGATCGGGGGATTGGCGTGCTGATCACCGACCACAATGTGCGCGATACGTTGGGGATCGTGGACCGCGCCTACATCCTCCATGAGGGCAGTGTCCTGATGGAAGGCACCCCCCAGGATATCGTCGATAATGATGACGTGCGCCGGGTCTATCTCGGCGAACGGTTCCGGCTCTAGTGATGGCCATGTAGGGAGAGCGCATGTCATCTGTTGGGCAAAGACTTGAATTAAAAGTTGGCACATCCCTTGTGATGACGCCGCAATTGCAGCAAGCGATCAAATTGCTGCAACTCTCTGCTGTTGAATTACAAGATTATGTGGATCAAGAGCTTGAGCAAAACCCCCTGCTTGAGCGTGGCGACCCGGACCGGGCGACCAATCAAGAGGACGCCAATAACGAGCGCGCTGGTAATGAAGGGGGCGAACAACCCAAAGCCGAAGACACCAAGGCGACAGCCGCTGATGATACCAACAGCTTCGAGGGCGAAAGCGCGCCCGACCTGATCGATCGCCAACATGATAGCGAGACATTCGATGCCGCTTTTGACAGCGAATACGACAATGTCTGGACCAATGGCGATGCGGAGATGCCCCAGCCGAGCATGCCCAGCTGGGAAGGGGCCAGCACGGGATCTGGTAGTGGTGGCGGCAACCGGATGGGTGATGATGAGCTGGAGCTAGAACAACGCTACAGCCGCCCGCCGGATCTGCGTGAACATTTGGCCGCCCAAATACCACTGGAGATTACCGATGCCACCGAGCGGTTAATCGCCAATGCCTTGCTGGATACCCTCAATGGCTCAGGCTATGTGGAGGCTGACCTGGATGAGCTGGCCGAACAGCTAGGGTGCGAAACCGATGCGGTCGAGACGGTGCTGGCCAAGCTTCAGCGGTTGGACCCGGCCGGTATCTTTGCCCGTGATTTGGTCGATTGCTTGCGCTTACAGCTCATGGATCGCAATCGTTTTGATCCGGCCATGGCCAGTTTGCTCGATAATCTGGATCTGTTGGCGGCGTGTGAGTTCAACAAATTACGCAAGCTCTGCGCGGTGGATGAGGAAGACTTTGCGGAAATGGTCGCTGAGCTGAAAAGCCTCGACCCGAAACCGGCCGCCAGCTTCGATATCCCGGCAGCAGAAGCCATCGTCCCTGATATCTTTATCCGGCCCAACCCCCAGGGTGGCTGGCTGGTTGAGCTGAACCCCGATGCCCTGCCCAAAGTGCTGGTGAACCAGGCTTATCACGCGCAAGTGTCGTCAAAGGTGACCGATAAGGCCGATAAAGAATATATCAGTGAGCAATTCCAGTCGGCCAATTGGCTGGTAAAATCCCTCCATCAACGGGCCTCGACTATCCTCAAAGTGTCGAGCGAGCTGGTGCGTCAGCAAGATGGCTTTTTCCGCCACGGGGTGCGTGCGCTAAAGCCCCTGGTCTTGCGTGATATCGCCGAGGCGGTGGAGATGCATGAGAGCACCATCAGCCGGGTTACGACCAACAAGTTCCTATCCTGCCCGCGGGGGATTTTTGAGCTGAAGTATTTCTTTACCGCGGCGATTGCCGGGGCGGATGGTGAGGCGAGCCATTCGGCTGAAGCGGTCAAACACCGTATCAAAGCCATGATTGATGCGGAACCGCCGGCCAAGATCCTGTCGGATGACAAGATCGTCGCCCTGTTGCGAGAGGACGGGATCGATATTGCCCGCCGGACGGTGGCGAAATACCGGGAAGCCATGAAGATTCCCTCCTCGGTGCAGCGGCGGCGCGAGAAGCGGCAATTGCGCTAACCCTCACGGGGCTTTGATATTCTGCGGCTTGTCGATTAAAAACCGAGAAATTCAGACATATTTGACGTGAAACCGCCCTTGACCCCGGGCGCTCCAGGGCGCAGGGTTGGAAGGGTAAGACTAGAAAGAAAAAGGGACGGATATCGGCGCATGAAGCTGAATGTAATTGGTAAGAATATGGATATCGGTGAATCACTCCGCGATTATGTGGAGGAAAATTTGCTGACCCTGACCCAGAAATATTTCTCAAACCCCCTGGATGGCAAAGTGATCGTCTCAAAAGACGCCCATCTCTATCAGGTGGATATTTCGGTGCATGTGGGGCGTAACATTCTGCTGCAAGCAAACGGCTCCGCTCCTGAACCTTACCCTGCGTTTGATAGTGCCGGTGAGCGTATCGAAAAACGCCTGCGCCGCTATAAGCGTAAATTACGCGACCATAATCGTGACGTGGCCGAAGAGATGAAGGCCAACCAATATGTCATCGATAATTCAGAGCCAGCCGATACGACCGACGATACGGAGCAAAGTGCTGGTGAGCCGACGATTGTCGCGGAATTACCAATCATGATCGAAGAGCTGACCGTGTCAGAAGCCGTCATGCGCCTCGATCTTGGTGAGTTACCAGCGCTGATGTTCCGTAACCGGGCCCATGGTGGGTTGAACATGATATACCGCCGGCCAGACGGCCATGTGGGTTGGGTTGATCCTGAAACCATCGAAGCACAACAGAAAACACCAGAACTCGTCAGCTAAGTTAGGCAAACACGGCTTTAGGGGCTTATCCAGCCCCTAGGCTGTAGGCTGACCGAACTATGTCGCGCTCTCGACCAAGATGATGGTCAACCGGGGGTCGGTTTTGAGGGCGCGCGATATGAACCAATTGGTTTTAACAACGTTGAGGTATGACCATGGGTGCGCCACAGCTTACCGCTGAGACGATTTGTGAGTCATTAAAAGCCACCAGCAAGAAGCAAGCCTTGCAAGAGATCTCGCGTGTCTTTGCGGCGGCCTATGACCTGGTGGAACGGGATGTGTTTGATACGCTTCTCGAACGTGAACGCTTGGGCACCACCGGGGTTGGTAAAGGCATCGCCATCCCGCACGGTAAGCTCCAGGGCCTGGATCACGTGCTTGGGGTTTTTGCCCGGCTAGAACGGCCTGTTGATTTTGATGCCCTTGATGACCAGCCCGTCGATCTGATCTTTGCCATGTTGGCTCCCGAAGGAGCTGGGGCCGATCACTTGAAGTCACTCGCCAAAGTATCGCGTTTGTTTAAAGAGCAGGCCTTGTGCGAGAAGCTACGCGGTGCCCACGGGGCCGATGCGATTGAGGCGCTATTGATAGAGCATTCAGCCAGCCGTGCTGCCTAAATCTCTCTGACTAAACCTCTGCGCTTAAAACTTTGTGATTTTCTGATAATTGCCGATACCCGCCATATTGGTCATGGGGGGATATTAGGTGGGTCGCTCGCCCATGACAACGCCATCGGCCACGCCTGGCGCACGGCATAGCCTGTCGCCTTAATGCACCGAAAGCGGTGTCAAATCATGATCTCGGATCACCGCGATCGCTTT
>JBCCBF010000417.1:0-1883 GCA_039814445.1 Pseudomonadota bacterium | reverse complement strand
GCTACCTGGGCAACCGGTCCGTCCGTGCGGTTGGTATGGGAGAGAAGCACGGGCGAGATGCGCTTATAGAAAACCACTACCCGCCTGTCTAGTCATGATGCGGTCAAGATTAGTCTTTTCGTGAAAACCAAGCGGATCGCGGGTTATTCATCAAATCCATGGCTCTCGATTGGCCGTTCATCATCGCGCAAATCTTCTTCGCGGACGGGAATCGTGTATTCCTCGTTGAACCATTTGGCGAGATCCAGATGGGCGCAGCGTTTAGAGCAAAAGGGCCGAAACTGTTGCACTGTTGGTTTGCCGCAAACCGGGCATTGGCCTGTACTCGCCTTTTTAGGGCGGTTTGTCTTGGACTGGGAAAGGTCAACAGGGTCAGTCATGGGGCTCAGGTCTAATCGATCAGTACTTCATGCAACATGGGTCGCCGGCGCGGGATTGACAAGCTTACCATGCCGGGGCCGGGCAACATGGTCACCGTGACCGGTTCGGCATGATCCGCCGTCAGACCGTGAAGCCGTTTCTTGACCGCCGACCAATCAACCTGCCGCGGTATATCGATCATGATCATACCGCTGAGATGGCGTAGGCGTATCTGGTGCCAACAGGCGATAAGGGCAGCGTCCAGACGCCCCTGATCGGCCAGATCGACATCAATGGCGGTGAGCGCCTCGGTGGGTTCAATGACCAAGCGAAAGCCAGCGCCCGTCACCACAGGCAACCGCAACGCCTCCACAGCCTGGACCACGTCCAAGCCCTCAAACAACCCCGCTTGCTGGGTGATGCAGCCCGCAAGCCCCAGATGGCCCAGGGCAGCGTGACAGGCAGCCTCAGCCTCATCATCCTCGGCGAAAATCTCCACCAATGAGGGGGCCGGCGGCATCTCAATCAACGCCGCCTCAAGCGCAGTGACGCCCGCTTGCACCAAAGCACCTGTCTCTGTGGTGGCGTCATCATCTGTTGCCGATGATGAGCCTGATAGCGGCTGTGATTGCGACTGTGAGGGCGATAAAACAGCCTGGGCGCGATCATAAAGCGCCTGGGCCGTCTGGCCCAATTGTACCAAGGACACCTCCTGGGCGCGGGCACGGATGATCCAGTGGCCGTCGAACGGGGCTAAAAGCGTCTCAACCGCCGCCACATCATGATGTTGTGCGCGTTTAGAATGCTGCACCCGGCGTTTCGCCAGGGGCATGTAAACCATATAACGGCTTGCCCAAGATAAGGTGCTACTGGCCCGCGCTCGCTTGGCCGGCACCCCTGGATGTGGGCTGCGGCAAGCATTGGCTGTCACCTGTATCATGATGGGTGTCGTCGCCCCGGACAGCTCACGGCTTTTAATCTGGAGCTCACCAAGCCCTGGCGCGGATAAAATTGTAGTGCCTTGGGCCGTATTCTCTTGGTGCGGTTTTGCCTGCACGATAGCGCCGGCGTTCAGCGTAGGCATCGGGACAGGTTGAACCCATAGGCCTTGGAGCTGATGATGACGATCAAGCAGCGCAACCCGTTGATACCGGCTGGTCTGATCGACCAGGAGGCGGTTGCTCATGGTGCCCCAGCCAGCTTATGGCCGAGGCCGGTTAGAACCTGCCAGACCTCATAAAGCGGCAAGCCGACAATGGCACTGTAAGAGCCATTGATCTGTTTGATAAAAGCCCCCGCCTGCCCCTGGATCGCATAGCCACCAGCCTTACCAAGCCCCTCACCGCCAGCGCGGTAGCCTTGGATTTCGGCCTCACTCAAGCGTTTGAAGATAACCCGCGAGGTTACCAAGCGGTGTTGTGGCGCTTGGCCGGGGGCGAGAATGGAAATGGCCGATAGAACCTGGTGACTGCGACCTGATAGTTTTTGCAAGCAATCGACCACCTGCTCATCGGCTTCAGCTT
>JBCCBF010000266.1:0-4107 GCA_039814445.1 Pseudomonadota bacterium | reverse complement strand
CCATAGCTCAAGCCCACCGAGGCTGATGCGCGGGAGATTTCCTCAAGCGCTACCATGTGCTCCACATAGCCCATGCCGGCACCGCCCAGCTCTTCCTCCACGGTCACACCATGGAGGCCAAGGGCCCCCATCTTGGTCCACAGATCCATAGGAAATTGGTCGGTGCGGTCGATTTCCTCGGCCCGGGGTGCGATCTCGGCGGCGGCAAAATCAGACACGCTATCGCGCAGCATGTCGGCGGTGTCACCAAGGTCAAAATTAAACGAACGCGGGGCGTTGGCGAGCATGGGAGGTTTCCTCAAGTCTTGGTGGCCCGGGTCCTAAAGCCGTCGGGCCTCTCAAATTTTTATAGGCTGTATTTTTATAAGCTGGGATAGGTATAGCGTGGGGATGCCTAACCCGCCAAGGGATATGGTCAGGCGTGGACCGCTCGGGCAGCCTCAAGCACCCGCCATTTAAAGCGGCCGCCTTGCCACTTTCGGGCGGGCAAGATAGCCAAGTTGTAGAAACATGCGGCTGTAGCATTTTTCCTGCCATACCGCCCACTGCCTCCCGGCCATGCCCCGCCGCTCTTCGGGCCAATCTACTGCCAAGGATCATTCGATGCCTTCCAATACCAGTCGTGGCCTAAGCTTGGTCGCCGCCCTTGGCTTGGCGATCAGCCCGGCCGTTGCACTCGCCAGCGGCCCTGATGCCCAACCGACACAAGATGTGGCAGCGGCGGCGGTGATTGAGCCTGCCTATCCCACCATTGACCCCCGATTGTTGCAGACAGCGGCCGAGGATGACCCCGCCGCCCAACGCCAGATCATTGACCACGCCGCCAATCCAGGGGCCGTGTCGGTAACCCGGCTGCAAGAATTGGGCATGGATGAAACTGCCGCCAAGATCATCAGCCATGTGCGCAATGAGGGCCTGACCCCCGGCCCCGCTGAGGGACAAACGCCCGGCCAATGGTGGTCAGCCATCGAACCCGACGTGATTCAGGAACGCAAAACCCAAAACTGGGCCGGCTATATATGGGCTGGCGTGATCGGTGGCACTATTGGCCTAATCGGCGCTGGCGGCGCCGCGAGTTCCGCGCCCAGACGGCGGTTTTAAGACCAGTATTGATCAAATCAGGGCGACGCTCTTGGGGTTAAAGCCCAAGGAGCGGGGAGTTTACGGCCCAGAACCCAGCCCGTAGGCCGCTGCGTGTTTTTCGGCCAGCGATGGCGGCGGACCCATTTTGCGGCGGCGATACGCACCCAGGGCACCGCTGCCCAGCAGGGCTAGGCCCATGGTGCCGGCCAGACCACCCGCCATATACAGCGGTAGTTGCTGTTCGGCCTTATACTCGGCCATCAACTTTTTTAATTTTGGCTCAGCCTCACGCCACCAATCACCGGCGGATTGGCCATCCTTGGCCCCGGGCAGATCACCCTGGTTACGCGCGCGGGTGAAGGCGGAGGCCGCCTCACGGGTGAGGCCATAGGAATCAAAGTACGGCCCTGCGATGGCGGCGTGCTTCGCCCCCTCATCGATAATCCGCTGTTGTGCCGCTGGGTTATTCACCGCAGCCGGGTCCAATAAGGCGGGATCAATAATCGGGTAAGCCTGTTCCATGGCGACAGCGGCGCTGTTACTAACGGCCATAGCGGTGGCGGCGGTTTGCGTCGGTGGTGCCTCGGCTTGGGCCGATACGGGGTTGGCCAGGGCTAGGCTTGCCGTTGCTGCCAGCATAAGCCGTGAGGACCAGGGGGATTTTTGAGCAAGGGACGCCATGATATGAGCCTCACTATCAAACGTTAACAGGGATGATTAGGGACCAGAACCTGGGCCAAAACGCTGGCGTAACCGCTCGTCACCCGTGACGGGTGGTCCGTCTTTACGGCGGCGATACGCACCCAAGGCCGCACTACCGGCAAGCATCAGGCCAAAGCCACCAGCAATGCCGCCGGCAATTTGATACGGCAAGCGACGCTCTGCCTTGTAGTCTTCCATCAACTCAAAGATTTTCGGCTCGGTCTCACGCCACCAATCGGCGGGGGATTGGCCGTCTTTCGCACCGGGCAGTTCACCAGAATTGCGGCCGCGGGTCAGGGTATAGGCGGCATCGGTGCTCAACCCCACATCGAACATGGAGCTACCAATGGCCTTGCCGCGGGCGGCATCATCAATAATGGCTTTTTGCAGTGCCTTGTTATCGGCCACACCGGGGTCCAGCAATTCTGGCGAAATGGCCGGATAGGTATCGGCTGGGATCGCCTGCACCTGTTCAGAGGCGTGATAGGGCCAGATACTAACGTTATTTTGGGCGCGAGCGTCCTCACTGAGCCCGAAAGACAGGGCGGCGGTGGCCGCTAAAGTGAGGTTGGTCCAACGGGAAGCCATGGTGAAAAGTCCTGTGATAAATGCGGTCTGTTGAGGGTTTTTAAATCTGTTGGTTATTAGATACTGAAAACGTATGAAAACGCCTACTGATCTTTTTTTGTTTCCTAATAGTGAATAATTATCGCGCTAAAGGAGCGTTCTCGTGTCAGCAAAGCCCAAGCCTTTCTGGCCCAAAGCCGAGCGAGCCGCCCTGTGGGCGGTCGCCCCTATCGGATTGCCCAGCACCTTTGCGGTACCAGAGGGATAATCACCCACCCATGCCTAGCGGTGACACACGCGACTTACGAAGCGCGCTGGTATCACGAGAAGCCTGTGGGTCACGAGATGCACCGGGCGCTGCTGGCTCAACGGCCTGGGCCTTCGCACGGCGACGCTTCCACGCCACCAGGCCCGCACCACCCGCCAGCATGGTACCCATGCCACCCAGCACATAGGCCGCTTGGGTTCGGCGGGCTTGGCGATGGTCGGCGACAATTTGCGCCAGCTGGGGTTCCACGGCTTTAAACCAATCACGGGGGGTTTGGTCATAGCGCGGCATATGCAGCTCCCAAGTATTGCGGGCGACAGAAAACGCGCGGGCGGCTTCAGGGTTCAAGCCCAACACATCCAACCGGCGGGCATTTAACGGCATTTCATTGGCCATTTCAGCCATGATCCGGTCATGGGCTTTGGGGTGATCCACCACCGCCGGGTCCAGCCATTCGGCCCGGATATCATAGGTGGCCTCTTTGGTCGTGTCGGCAGCGGCGGGGGTTGCCATCGCGGTGGCGGCGGCCAAAGCAAGCGCAGGACGCCAAGAACGAGTGGTCATAATGGTAACTCCGATACATGGTGATATGCCGGCCTAAAGCCTAAATTCGGGCGTAAGCAGAGGCATTGGGCCACCACTAAGGGGCGGTCCGATAGTTAAATGATTTGGTTAAGGATGGGGGAGGTGGGGGTTAGCCGCGACCACCCAAACGCGGCAGGCCGATCACCGGTTCTCGCGGTGGCACCACTGGCCGGGGCTGAATTGTGTCCCCACCGGTTGCACCCGGCTTCACGCTGGCAATCGCGGCGGCACCGATCACCATGCTGCCCAATGTTTGTGTCGCCATGCCCCAGATCACCGCCCGTGCTTGGCCATGAGTTGCGGCGGCATTAGTGATGGTTTGCTCATGGGCCTGCCACCATTGGTCGGCCGCTTGACCGGGCTGGGCCGCAGGCAGCGTCATGGGTCAAACCCAAGCGACGCAAGGTCATTTTATCAACCGGGCCGGGGCTTGCGGCCACGTCCATGATGCGGCGCTGATGCCGCTTACCCACATACCCGGTCAGTAAATCCTTATGAATGGTCACCAGCGCCCCCGAAGAAGCCGATAATCCGATTAAACTTTCGCCATAAGCTCGAGCCTGACGGCCCAAATCATGGCTGGTATCAAGTGCCGCTTGTGCGGCGAGGGCCAAACGCCCATGCCAACGTGATCCCATGATAAACCCTATGAAAAAATTTGGTTCAAAAAGGTAAAAAATTATCCGTACTGGATGCGCGCACTGTCTACTTAGAGAAAATGAAAAAAGCTATAAATAATTTTATTGTTTAATTTTTAGACACAATAAAAAGCTATTTGCTGGCTGCCGTGGCAGTTGACGCGATTATGCCGGCTCGGCATTGTTTGCGCGCGGTTAAGCACCGCCGTATGAATAAAAATAATAGCAAAAACTAATGTGAGGAAACTGAGATGGCATCGCCTG
>JBCCBF010000198.1:0-5422 GCA_039814445.1 Pseudomonadota bacterium | reverse complement strand
TAATGCGCTGTTGTTCTGTCGCCTGTTCCATAATTTAATTCCGTCGGGCGCTAAGGGATCGATGGTGTGTGGGGTGCGTCGTAACTGTCATCCCCAACCCTAAAGCACAACTGGTGGTATCTCCAGCTTGTTTGCGAGCACAATGCCGCTCAAATCGATGTGACAATCATAGGCCAAGGCTTCAACCCCCGCTGCTTGCGCGGCCACGAAGGCCTTGCCATAGGCCTGATCAATGTCACTGGCAATGCCAAAGCGCAAACAATCCATGCGTTGGATCACATAAAGCATCACTGCCCGATGCCCCGCGGCCACCTGATCTGACAACTCGACCAAATGTTTGGACCCGCGGCTGGTTATACTGTCGGGAAACTCAGCCATTTTCTGAGGGCGCGCCTCGGGCCGCAACAGGTGCACATTTTTGATCTCGATAAAGGTCTGGGGCGCCTCTGGTTGGCCGTCTTTCTCGATCAGCAGATCAATCCGGCTGTTCTTACCGTATTTCACCTCACGCCGCAGGCTATGCCCTGGTGCGATTGTCAGCTCAGGCACTAAACCATTGATGATGGCGCGTTCGGCCAATTTATTGGGGCGATTGGTGTTAATGCCAATCAAGCCGCCATCTGCTTCAATGACCTCTAGCGTATAGCGCAATTTGCGTTTGGGGTTGCCGCTATCGAGGATCCATACCCGTAAGCCTGGGTCCTTAATTCCCAGCATCGCACCCGGGTTTGGACAATGCACGGTGATAACCTTACCATCGGCCAACTCCACATCCGCTAAGAACCGCTTATAGCGTTGGACCAAGCGCCCTTCGATTAAGGGGCCATCAAATGGCAGTACAGCATCTTGTTTATCGGTCATGGCAGGATAAGTTGGTAAGCGTTCAGGCGTGATCGGTTAACAGCCGGCTTGTCATGGTGAAGCGAAGGGCATGGGTAATGGCAGAAACCAAGCGTGTCGAGGCCGCATTTCTGATTATTGGTAATGAAATTTTGAGTGGCCGTACTCAGGATTGTAATTTGACAACCCTGGCCACTAAGCTCAACACCGTTGGCATTGCGGTGGTGGAATGCCGCATCATCGCCGATGTGGAAACAGCGATTGTTGAGACGGTTCGCGCGTTAAGCGCCCGGTATGATTACCTGTTTACATCGGGCGGCATCGGTCCCACCCATGATGATATTACTGCTGCCTGTGTGGCGAAGGCGTGCGACACAATTCTAGAACGCAACCCGGACGCCTTGGCCGCCTTGCAAAGCCATTATGGCGACCCTGACGCCTTGACCGATGCGCGGCTTAAAATGGCCGATATACCAGTTGGCGCGGCTTTGATCGATAACCCGGTTAGCGCCGCCCCTGGCTTTATTATCGGCAATGTCCATGTGCTGGCGGGAGTGCCCAAGATTTTTAACGCCATGGTTGATGGGCTACTGCCCAGCCTCAAAGGTGGTGCCCCCGTGTTAAGCCGTACGGTGACCAGCAACCTACCCGAAAGCAGTATTGCCCATATCCTATCGGCCGTGGAAGCAGACCATGACGGTGTTGAGGTCGGCTCTTATCCTTATTTTAAATTGGGGCAAGGCGGGGTCAGTGTGGTGATCCGCAGCACCGACGAGGTGCAATTGGATCATGCGGCTCAGGCGGTTTTTGATGGCATCACCAAGGCAGGCGGGCAGGCCCGGTATTTAGAAACCGGGCTTAAGCATTCGGCCTAAACGCCTAAATATTATCGCCTCGATCCGAGGGGGTAAGAATACCATCACCTGTATCAGGCCGTGCGTCGCGTGTCTCGGCATCGGCATTTGGCTGGGCGCTTTCTTGGCCTGATGGGGTGCGGTTGTAATAACGTTGGCGTTCATCAACCATGCGGTCAAAACGGGTGCCCTCTTCGGGGGCGAACACCTGATACCCCCAGCTGATCGCCGTAAAGATGGCGAGCCACCACACGGCATATTGTAGCCGGTGCCCTTTACTGGCTGCCCACGCGCCTGGCAGGACCAGGGCCATCAGCAAAATCGCGTGAATGATGTGAATATAGGTTGGATCCATCCACCATACATGCGGTGTGCTGACGGTGAAGACAAGCGGTAATTACCGAAGAAAATCAAGACAGCGGGTAACAAACGCCTGGGGCTGGTCGGCGTGAAGCCAATGGCCTGCCTTGGTGATGCTGTCAAACTCTGCGCGCGGAAACAACCGGGTGATGGCAGACGTCATAGCATCGGTCAGGTAATTGGATTCAGCCCCGCGCAGAAAAAGGGTGGGGGCATCAAAACCGTTGGGTGAGGTGCTGGGCCATCCTATGATGTCGTGCATATGCTGCCAGATCGCCTCATGGTTGATTTGCCAGTACCATTGGCGATCACCATCTCGGGACAAATTGGACAGTAAAAAAGCCCGCACCATGGCATCATCAATATAATCAGCCATGATTCGGTCCGCGTCTTGCCGGCTTTTTAGGGCGCCAAGCTCGATCGCTCGAATAGCCTCAAAATGGCGGGTAAAATCATGGTCGTAATCAACCGGAGCGATGTCCGCGACAATCAGTTGGCTGACCATCTCGGGGTGCTGTAACGCGACGAGCATAGCAACCTTGCCGCCCATGGAATGCCCCAGAATGGCGGTTTGGTCGATCCCTTGGGTATCCAGATAGCGTATAACATCAGCCACCATCGCCTCATAGGTCATTGTATTCGCCCGGGGCGAATGACCGTGATTGCGCAGGTCTAGGGCATGAACGGTGAAATCTTCAGCAAAAGTTTTGCTGAGCGCGCCCCAGTTTTTGGCCTGGCCAAACAGCCCATGAATGATGACCAAGGGCGGGCCATCACCAGCAATGGCGCTGGTTAAGGAAACTGGATCATGTGCCATAAAGAAAGGCCCGAGAGCGGCTTAGAAGCTGTCTAGCTGTCTGTAACTTAGGGGTCATTGGCGCGTTCGAGCGCGTGACCGAGTATCTTCTGGGCTTCGCCAATCGTTGCGAAAACGTGACCATGCCAGGCTAGTAAAGCAGGGTTTGTGGCGTCGAAATGATAGCCATCAGGGTGATCGACAAGCAGACCCACCGCGTCATCGTTGATCTCAAGAACAGTAGCGCGGGTTTGTTGGGGGGCTGACGGTTTTGTCGTCTGGTCGAAAAAAGCTTGTCCCACGGATAAACATCCTAATATCGGTACAAATAATAACCCACCCAGTTCTTACCCCTGAATGGTTAAGATTTTCTAGTCCACGAATTATTTATTCACACAGTTTTTTCAAGCACTTTAATTACCGCTAGGAGCGCTTGTGGCTAGAAGGCTCATAATAAACATGTTTCTGGTGCATTCGCGTTAAAGTTGTAACCATTGATTTTATTTAGAGAATGCTTATATTAGAAAAAGGTAATTGCACTTTGCGGTTATCGTTAAAAATTGTTTATACAAACAAGAAAGTTGAGGTCCATGGTCCGCTCTACCCCCCGAACGGCGGATTGGCCTAGTCACTCCAAAACCGCTTTTGACCGGTCAGCACTCTTGGGACGCCGTCTCTCCATATCATCAGAGCAAACCGCTCTTGCCAGCGACATCATGGTCGAACAACGACTGATGGCGGCCGATGGCACCTTAGCTATGCCCAATGATGATCGCTATTTATTGCTTGTGCATTGGGGCGGTAAGCGCCGTTTCAACCTGCACCGTGGTGATTCTAATCTTGGTTATTTTGATACCCAGCCGGGGGATTGGACCTTGCTCCGCTCTGATATGGCGGATCATCTCACGGTTAATGCCGCCGGGCCTTTATTGGTTATCCACTTGCCGCTGGCTGTGAACACACAAGATGCTGAAGGACCGCTCACCGACCTGCGACAAGGTTCCAACGATGGTGGGATGCGCATCAATGGTGGCCACCATTGTTCGATTGAGGCGCTCGCCTTAGAAATCGTGCGGGCGATTCACCGTGATGATGCGGCCGATATGCCCGATAAGCTAGTTAAGCTTGCCGCCATTATGGGTGAGCGACGTGGTCCAGGCATGATGATGGGGCAAGCATCCAACGATACTGTTGTGGTCGATTTGGGCGTCACCGTATCATCCCGCGGACCTGCCGCCACAAATTTGCGCGGCGGTTTAGCGCCGTTTAATTTGCGACGGGTGATGGAATATGTGGAACAGAACCTCACCGCGCCATTGTCTGTCGATGAACTGGCTGGCCAAGCATCCCTGAGCCCGTTCCACTTTGCCCGCTCATTCAAGCAAAGCACCGGCTTGACGCCGCACCAATATGTGACCGAACGCCGGATGCGCCAGGCGAAATTACTGCTTGCAGATGTGCATCGTAAACTCGCCGATGTGGGTAAATCATCAGGCTTCAGCAGCCAGAGCCGCTTTACCACCGTGTTTCGCAAATGCGTGAACGCAACACCGGGCGAGTATCGCCGGCTGTTGCAAGGCAAGATGATCGCTTAATAGCCTCCATCAAGCGTCGCGTGTGTTTTCTTTAGGTCATATGAGCTGGTTTAATCTGCGACGCTAGCCGTGTGACTTACTTATTGTACCAGCGCGTTAGTGGCATACCCGCCGTGAGCGTCTTATAAATCCTCGGGCGCGAGGGTGACTTGAAGCCCATCATACTCCGCTTGAAAGATAAGCTGGCAAGAGAGGCGTGAGTTATCCTCCACCTCCATCGCGCTATCGAGCATGTCGATTTCTTCATCGGTCGGGTCGGGTAGGCGGTCCTGCCACGCCTCATCCACATAAACGTGACAGGTAGCACACGCGCACGCCCCGCCACACTCAGCCTTGATCGGTAGGCCGTGATCTCGAATGATTTCCATGACGCGCCATCCCTCGATGGCATCCAGGCTGTGTTCCGCGCCCTCGCGGTCTGTGACTGTAATCTTCACCGAGATGTCGTCCGTGTTGTCTTCTGCCGCATGAATATCTGTGACCAACCATGTCCGGGGAGCTTCTACCAGACCACCGCGCCATTAGGGGCAGGGTAAGTTGGCGATAGGATCCCTAAGCCATGTGATATGGCCGCGAGCCCGCGATGGTCAAACCCCAAGCTTCTTTTGCAGATCCGTGCTGGAGGTAGTGTATTGAAACCGCAGTTTCTCATTAGGCCGGACATAGCGAAAAGCTTGTTGGGCAGCCAAGGCGGCCTCATGGAACCCTGACAGGATCAATTTCAATTTCCCCGGGTACCAGTTGATATCGCCGATGGCAAAGATGCCCGGTTGGCTGGTTTCAAACTTCTCAGTATCCACGGGAATAAGATTTTCATGCAGGTTGAGACCAAAATCTGCCACGGGCCCCAGCTTCATGGTCAGTCCAAAAAACGGCAGCAAGGTATCGCATTCAATATCAAACTGGCCTTTATCCTTGCTCTCCACCGTCACCGATTCTAACGCCCCATCCTGACCATTGAGGCCGCGCATCCTGGC
>JBCCBF010000095.1:0-8899 GCA_039814445.1 Pseudomonadota bacterium | reverse complement strand
GCTCCTTGCACCGTTTGGCATAGGTGGCTGGGTACAGCTCATTGGCCGGCTCACTGACCAGATCCCGGGCAATATGCACGCCTTTGGCCACCCCCTCATATTCGGCAAACAGCTTTTTCGCGCTGGCCATACCGGTGGTGATGATCTTGAGCTTCTCCAGGCGCTTTTCGGTCTTATCCTTTTGGGCCTTTTTGTCATCATCGGATTTTTTGCCGTGATCGGTCTTATACTTGTCGAATCGGTAATCCCGAAGCACACCACCAAAGCCAATCCGGGCGGCAATCTCTGGCGCTTCAAACGGGGTATGGTCGGGCAGGTCCATGACCATCACCGCCTCTTTGATGCCCAAATCCGACAAGCGCGCCATGATCCGCCCGCCATTTTCTTCGAGCGCCAGAGGCGTGAGCTTGTCTTTATCACCAAAGCCCACCAACAGGATTTCATCATAAGCCACCCCAGCGGGTTTGGTGATGGTTTGCATGCTGCCAACCGCGCCGGCAAAGTCCCGTCGATCCATAAAATCAACGAGCAAGCCATTGGTATTGCTGTTTAATTCAGCCCCTTTATCGCCCAGGCTAGCCTCATCAAAAACCGGCAAAACCAGCGTGCCTTTGGTGGGTACAGCACGATCAGAGAAACTAACCTTTAACATTGAAATCTATTCCTTTAGCGGTGGGTCATGCGCAGCGTCATATGAACGCCAAGATTGTTGGCTAACAATCCAGCCGGTTGATAGATCAAGAAACCGGCCGCATTAGGGTGTGGCAATCAGATGGCCGCACACAGGGCGTGTGGGATGCCCATCGGATCACGTGCGTTGTTGCGTGAGATTTGCTAACAACGTGGCTCATGAAAAGTAACCAAGTTGTGCGAAGGATCAAGCCTCGTTCACCGGCCCTTGTTCGATGAGATGACGAAAACTTAGGGGTAAACCCGCCAAACCGGCCCACGCCCCTGAGAGAAACAGACTAAAACGACCCCGTACTGAACCCATATCATACCTACACCCCATTCAATGCCGCGTCTTTACAGCTACATTTTAGGCCAGTTGATCATTGCCACCGGGCTGATCCTCAGCACTTTGGCGATCGCCCTCTGGCTGACGCAATCGCTGCGGTTTTTAGAACTCGCGGTCAATGGCGGGGCGGGCTTAACAGAGTTTCTGGCCCTGGTGCTGTTCACCATGCCGCGATTTCTGACCGTTTTGCTGCCGATCGCCGCCGGTATTGGGATCCTGTTTGTTTATAACAAACTGCTCAATGATTCAGAGCTGGTGGTCATGCGGGCAGTTGGCATCAGCCAATGGACCTTGGCCCAGCCAGCCTTGCTATTGGCGTTTGGCATCACGATGATTTTGATGGCCTTGCACACCTATGCCCAACCTTCGGCAAAATGGCAATTTACCCAACAACAAGAAGAGCTTGCCGCGCAATTCTCAGATGTCTTGATCCGCCCGGGCGTATTCAACAGCCTAGGCGGCGATATGACCCTTTATGTGCGCCTGCGCGAAGATCGCGGTGAGCTGCAAGGGATCGTGTTCCAAGACGCAAGAAACCCTGCCTCCCCTGTCGTGATCATGGCCGAACGTGGTGTGTTGCGTGAAGGGCCCCAGGGGCCGCAGGTGATTGTTTATAACGGTGTGCGCCAGGAGCCAACCACCGTCCCCGGGCAATTGCAGCAGCTATCCTTTGATCGCTACACCATCGATCTTGCCCTGTTCGGCCAAACCGAAGAAGAAGCCACCCCCGATATCGGTGAGCGGACCATTTGGCAATTATGGTTCCCCCAAGAACAGGTGGACCAAGCCACCAGGGCCCGGTATCGCGCCGAGGCCCATAGCCAGCTTTCACAGCCCCTATACGGCCTCGCCATACCCCTCGCCATGCTGGCGATCATGCTGACCGGGGAGTTCAACCGTCGGGGGCAAGCCCGCCGGGTGACCTTTGCGATTTTCACCCTGATTATCCTGGAAGGCGGGGCGTTGAGCCTCAGCGATGCCGGGATGCGCGGGTTGGGGTGGGTAGCCACCATGTATGGTGTGCCGTTAATCAGCACCTGCCTTGCCATGTTGGTGCTCAGCGGGGCGTTAAATCGGTTTTTGAGCCGCCGACCACCGCCGCCCTTTGATCAAAGCGAGCCGCCTGCGGATCAAGGTGCCAATGGAGGCCCCAGTGGAAACCATGGCCCCTTGCGCCCGGCATTAGGGCCACGGCCCGTTTACGGCCCATCGGTTTAAAGGGGATGCGATCATGACCCGTCTACCCCTCACCCTTTACCGCTACATCGGCCGGACTTTTGCCGGTTACGTGGCGCTGATGATGGGCCTGTTGCTGGGTATTGTGCTGTTGTTCGATACCCTTGAGCTGTTTCGTCGAGCGTCGAAAAAAGCGGAATTGGATGTGGCCGCCGTTTTGCAAATGAGCTTGCTGAAGCTGCCAGAGGTGGGCCAACAGATCGTCCCGCTCGCTATCTTGTTTGGTGCCATGTATGCGTTCTGGCGCCTGACCCGCAGCCATGAGCTTGTGGTCGCCCGCGCCGCTGGCGTGTCGGCCTGGCAGTTCTTACTGCCCCCCTTGATCCTGGGCCTGGCCTTTGGGGCGATCAAGGTGACCGTGATCAACCCCGTATCAGCGGTTTTGATCAGCGAGTTCACCGAGCGCGAGAACCAATATTTCCGCGGCCAAACCAGCGGCATCGACCTGGCGGGTTCGGGGCTGTGGCTGCGCCAGGCGAATGACACCGGTGAAACTATCATCCACGCCCAAGAGATCGACCCCAATACCATGGTCATCAATGACGCGGTGGCGTTGTTCTTTGAGGGCAATCAATTCATGGGTCGGTTGGATGCCGAACAGGGCCAGTTGATTGATGGCCGATGGTTGTTTGCCAATGCCTGGATCAATGAGCCAGGCCGCGACCCGCAACAAGTCCCGGCCTATCAAATCGATACCGACCTCACGGCCAACAGCATTGAAGAGAGCTTCGCGTCGCCCGATCAAATATCGTTCTGGGCCCTGCCTGGTTATATCCGCACCTTAGAAGAAACGGGCTTTTCCGCCATCCGTACCCGGCTTCATTATTACAGCTTGTTGGCTGAACCCATCCTGTTTGCCGGCATGGTGTTGATTGCTGCCGCCTTTAGCCTGCGCCCGCCCCGGCGCGGCGGCACCTTGATGCTGGTCGGCGGCGGCTTGACCACTGGCTTCACCTTTTTCTTCTTACGTGACCTGGCTCAAGCCTTGGGCACGTCTGAGACTATTCCACCCATTATTGCCGCTGCCATTCCGGCGGTTTGTAGTGTACTGACTGGGCTCGCTGGTCTGCTCCAATCCGAGGACGGATAGGTGGGTAGCATGCCCATAAGCCCTAAAACGCCTGGACTATACCCGTTGACGCTACCCGCCAGCTTTACGTGAAAATATTGACGACGATTATGATGTTATCCCGCCTTTCTCAGCCTTTCCGCCGCCTGTCCATCCGTCACTTCACCCCACCAGTTGTGGCGGTAGCCCTCGCCCTTATTCTCACCGCGCCTACGGTGATGCAACCCGCTTATGGGCAGATCGAAGGCATTGCCGCGGTGGTTAATGATGATATGGTGTCGTTCACCGATGTACGTGACCGCTTGGCGATTGCCATCAGTGCGGCTGGGCTGCCCGATAATGAGGAAACCCGCACCCGACTACAGCCCCAAGTGATGCGGGTGCTGGTGGATGAGAAACTAAAGCTACAAGAAGCAGCCCGGCTTGAGATCGAGGTCACCGATGAAGAGATCACCCAAGAATTAGGGGTGATCGCCCAGCGTAACAACATGAACGCGGATCAATTCCTGTCTATGTTGCAGGCTCGCGGTATTGCTGCCCGGTCCATGGAGGACCAGGTGCGGGCTGATCTGGCCTGGCGCAAGGTGGTGCAATCACGGCTGAACCGCCAGGTGACGATCAGCAGTGAAGATGTGGCAATGCAGCGCGAACAATTGATGCAGCAGCAGGGCCAGACCTCATATCTGGTCCAAGAGATTTTCTTGCCGGTGGAGGATCCCGCCGACAATGCCGCGGTTCAGGCCCTCGCCCAACGGCTGGTGGATGCGATCCGTCAAGGCGCGCCTTTTGTGGCCGTGGCGGCCCAATTCTCCCAAGGGGTTGGTGCGGCCCAAGGGGGTAATTTAGGCTGGGTGCAAGCGGGCCAATTGGCCCCTGAACTGGACGCCCTCCTGCCTCGGATTGGGCTTAACCGTCTGAGCCCGCCGATCAGGAGTGAGGCCGGGTGGCATTTATTGGCGATCCGCAATATCCGCGAGGCGGCCAATATGGAAAACAGTACGGTTGACCTCAAACAGCTCGTTTTTGAACCAGACCCCACCATCGAGCCCGCCACCCGCCTGGCCCAAGCGGCCCAGACAGCAGCGAACATTGACAGTTGTGATGCCATGCAGGCGCTGATCGATGAATCCCCATCATCCCTGTCGGGGGATATGGGCACGGTGTCCATTGGTGATTTGAACCCGGTATTCCAAAGCGCTGTCGGCAGCTTAGAACCCGGCATGGTCAGCGCCCCATTAGAGCTTGGTGAACTGGTAGCCTTGGTCATGGTCTGTGACCGGGAGGAGGGCGAGATGGACTTGCCAGATGATGAGACGATCCGTGACAACCTTAGTCTTGAGCGGTTAGATCTGCTGCAACGGCGCTATCTACGTGATTTGAGAGCCGCCGCCTTTATCGATCAACGCACTGAATAAACTCACAGACGTCTTCGTAATCGGAACCCTCAATCGATCATGACCAAGCCACTTCTAGTGACCATGGGCGACCCGGCCGGCATTGGCGGCGAGATCTTGCTCAAAGCCGTGTTGGATCCCCAGTTAAACACCGCAGGCCACCCCCTGATCGCTGTTGATGACCCGGCCCGGTTACAGCAACTGGCCGACGAGCTCGCCATTCCCGTGGCTGTGATCGCCTTAGAACCCGGCGATGACGTTCCCAGCATTCCGGCGGCTGGCAGTGGCGACGAGGCACAAGACAAGCCCGTGCTCTATGTCTGGCCGTTGCCGATGCCGGTGGCGGCGAAACTGGGCGAACCATCGGTGAACCACGCGCCCGCCATCACGGCCAGTATTGATCGGGCCACCGCCGCGGTATTAACCGGTGCCGCCGCCGCGCTGGTCACCAACTCGATTGCGAAAGACGTGTTGCTGCAAGCTGGCTTTCGCTATCCCGGCCATACCGAATATTTAGGCCACCTGGCCCAAACCGCTGGGCATGAGGTGTCACGACCGGTGATGATGCTGGCGGGACCCTCTTTACGCACCGTGCCGGTGACCGTGCACATACCCCTCGCCAATGTGCCCCTGATCTTGCGCCAAGATTCAATCATTGAGACCGCACAAATCGTCGCCCGCGATCTGCAAAGCCGGTTTGGGGTGGATAGCCCGCGTATCGCCATCTCTGGCCTCAACCCCCATGCAGGCGAAAGCGGCTTGATGGGTGGGGAAGAAGACCGGGAAATCATACCCGCAGTTACCATGCTCCAGGCCAAGGGGCTGAACGTCACGGGCCCACATCCCGCCGATACCCTGTTTGAAGCCAGCAAACGCGCCCATTATGACGTGGCCATTTGCATGTATCACGATCAAGCGCTGATCCCGGTAAAGACCCTGGATATGGACAGCACGGTCAATGTGACCCTGGGCCTACCATTTATCCGCACCTCCCCGGATCACGGCACCGCCTTTGATATTGCGGGCCAAAATATTGCCCGCCCCAACAGCCTGATCGCCGCCATCAACATGGCCGCTGAGATGGCTGGCCGCCCAACAGAGCCAGCCGTTGCCATACAGGCTGACCGCTAGGCCATGGAGCACAAGGCGCGCCAAGAGCTGATCGCGGGCTTACCAGCGATCCGTGAACAGCTGCAAGCCGAAGACCTCTGGGCTAATAAGGCTTTTGGCCAACACTTCCTCCTCGATCTCAACCTAACCGATCGAATTGTGCGGGAGGCGCATTTGCCCGCTGATTGCCATGTGGCCGAAATTGGCCCAGGCCCTGGCGGTTTGACCCGCGCCCTTATCAGCGCTGATGTTGCCAGCGTTACCGCCATCGAGCGAGACCCGCGCTTTGTCGCCTTCCATCAACCGCTGGTCGCCGCCTGTGATGGGTTTTATCAGGTGATCGAGGCCGATGCCCTGACGGTGGACCTGACCCAGACCCTGAAAGCACCCCGGGCGATTGTTGCTAACCTGCCGTATAATGTGGGGACACCCATGCTGATCAATTGGCTACGGCAGGCCTCGGCTTTTCACGCCATGACCCTGATGTTTCAACGGGAAGTGGCGGACCGTTTGGTGGCCAACCCGGGTACCAAGACCTATGGACGATTAAGCGTGCTGGCCCAGCTTTGTTGTCAGGTGACCATGGTAATGACCATCCCGGCGCGCGCTTTTACCCCACCGCCCAAAATAGACAGCGCTGTGGTCCACCTGATGCCGCGGACACCAGCCTTAACTGATCCTGAATTCAACGCGATTGAGACAGTAACCGCCGCCGCCTTTGGCCAACGCCGTAAGATGCTGCGCAGCGCCCTTAAAGGCTTGTTTGATGACCCCAGCGCGGTCCTGACAGCCTCTGACATAGACCCCACCGCCCGGGCAGAAGACTTGGACCTGGGCGCGTTCAAACGCCTGGCCGCGCATGTGCCCACCGGCACGCCTTAGTTGTGGTTGGCGGGCAGCTGATACCGCCTAGCAGCCCTGTTGCAATTGCCGGACGAAATCAATCAAGCCACCCTGACGCACCCGTTTCAGGCGTTCTGCTTCTAAGATCGTCTGAACCCGGTCGATACTGCTGTCCAGGTCGCGGTTGATGATCACGTAATCATATTCCGAATGGTGGCTCATCTCACCCGCCGCTTTGCCCATGCGCTTGGCAATCACATCATCGCTGTCTTGGGCGCGGGCTTTTAAGCGGCGTTCCAATTCATCGGCTGAGGGCGGCAGGATAAACACGGTGACCAAATCTTGGCGCGCGTTCTCGCTCATCTGTTGCGTGCCCTGCCAATCGATATCGAACAGGATATCGCGCCCTTCTTGTAAGGCGCGCTCCACCGGCGCTTTGGGCGTGCCGTAGTAATTACCGAAGACATTGGCATGCTCTAGCAGCTGATCGTTTTCCACCAAGAGTTGGTATTCAGTCTCGCTGATGAAATAGTAGTCCCGACCGTCTTCTTCGCCTGGCCGCATAGGGCGGGTGGTGACCGAGATCGACAAAGCCATGCCTGCATTATCCGACAACAAGCGCCGTGAAATTGTGGTCTTACCCGCCCCAGAGGGGGATGAGAGCACCAGCATCAACCCACGGCGAATAATGCCTGGATCGCTATTTGGGTCATGTTGATTCGGCGCGACGCCTTGGCCCAAGGGCATGGCATTAAACCGCGCCACCAGGTTGGAAAGCCCCGGTGGCAAGGCATCATCAGCATTCGTCGCAGCACTTTGGGTCATAAAATTGGCCTGATCAGGAACAGTTCTTCTTATTATTCGATATTTTGAACCTGTTCACGCAATTGGTCGATCACTGTCTTCAGTGCCATACCAACACGGGTCAAGTCAGTGGATGTGGATTTTGAACACAGTGTGTTCGCTTCACGGTTAAATTCTTGCGCCAGAAAATCGAGCCGTCGCCCCACACCACGGCCTTCGGCCAGCAAGTCCTTGAGGCTGTCCACATGAGCGCGGAGGCGATCAATCTCTTCACGGATATCGGCTTTACTGGCGAGCACCAGTACCTCTTGCGCCAGTCGTTCTTCTGGAAATTCCACCTCACTGTCTCGCTGCAACTCAGCGATGGTGGTGGTTAGCTTATCCCGCAAGGCGGTAGGGATACTGGCGGCCAGCGCGTCGGCCTCCTGGGTCAAACGGGCCAGGCTGTCGGCATGACCATGCAAGACGACCGCCATGGCCGCGCCCTCTTGTTCCCGTGCGGCGACCAAGGCCTGGGCCAAGGTCGTAATATCGGCGGTGATGGCGGGCTGAACAGCCGCCACAAATTCATCGCTGATGTCATGGCTTGTCTTGTCCTCCAGCACGCCGCGTATGCTGAGAATATTATCCAGCGTAACCGGTTGCCCGGTGATGGAGGTGGCTTGATGGGCCAGCTCTGTTAGCTGTTGGACCAGGGGGGCGTTCAGGGATAAGCCCGTCGCCTCGTGCTCCACCTCAATCTGGGCGGAGATCGACAGGTTGCCGCGCACCAAATGGTCCCGGAAAATCTTTTTGATGATCGGGTCCAGGGCGTCCCAGCCGCTGGGCAGGCGCAGCTTTATATCAAGCCCCCGGCCATTGACGCTGCGGGCCTCAAAAGTCCAGCGGGTATCGCCATGGGCACCCGACAGGCTGGCATAGCCGGTCATACTGGCCAGTGTCGGTGTTGCCTCGCCCATCCCAACTACCCTGTTTAATTACCCTGTGCGGCACGACGGGCGGCACGCGCCCGCTGGATATGGCGCTTATGCTCATCATAGGTCACGGAAAAAGCGTGCCCACCGCTGCCATCAGCCACAAAGAATATGTAATTATGCTCAGCCGGGTTTAACACAGCCTTGATCGCCGCGGAACCAGGGTTGGCAATGGCCCCCGGCGGCAAGCCGTGATTGGTATAGGTATTATAGGGGTGGTCCACACGCCAATCGGCCCGGGTCAACGCCCGTCCTAAAGGCTTCTTGCCCTCGGTTAAGGCATAGATAACAGTTGGGTCTGATTGCAGCCGCATGCCCTTATTCAGCCGGTTGATAAAGACACCGGCCACCTTGGCGCGTTCCGCAGCAAGGGTCATCACATAAATGCGCTGAGAGAGAAATACCGCTTCTCTTACATCGTGGGTAATCATCAAAATACTCGTACTGGTGC
>JBCCBF010000111.1:0-8099 GCA_039814445.1 Pseudomonadota bacterium | reverse complement strand
CTTCGGAGATCAGTGATGTACAAGGGCGGAAAGCAAGATATGACGCTTTCCCAGCAGCTTCTGTTCCTAGAATCAAACCCGGCTCTAAGAGGCAAGGGCACCGTTAAACGACGCAAACTAACGTGGACTACTCAAATTCAGCCAACCGCCCTCGCGCGCGATTACACAGTGCGCGTCACCCTGAATGAGGGCAGAATCCCGGATGTCCTTGTTGATAATCCATCGCTCACAGAACTCGCCGGTGGTCGCAAGATCCCACATGTATATCTCAATCCGCTCCGGCTTTGCCTTTACCTGCCTAGGACCGGCGAGTGGCACGGGAGCAAGAGACTGGATCAAACAATCATCCCGTGGACCTATCTATGGCTTTTCTACTTCGAAGACTGGCTTTCGTCGAATGATTGGAAAGGCGGTGGTCAGCATCCTAGTGAAGACCAGGAGCCACTAGGGAATCGAGCAACTAGGCGAAGCTTGGCCCGATTGTGAGCGTTTTCGACGGTCCGCTTTCTGTAATCGTTCGACAATGGCTGAAGTGCAGCCAATAAAGGGTTTTCGCCCTGTCAAGCTTCGCTACGGTAACGCACATCCGATATCTACTCTCGGTTACAACACATCTAGCTCAAAATCAGTGTGCAAGATTTTCATTCAATTATGTTGGTTCGCAAATAATGTTGTGACTTGTCATTTACGTTAGTAATTCACACCGCCCCCGATCAGGGCCGCGGGGCTAGCTGTGTGGTGGGGGTCACGGAATGGGCGTTGATGGAGCAAGCGCCCTTCGCTCAACAACCCCGCCACCGAATGGATCATCGACACATCAAGCGCCTCTTGCGCGTCCAAAGGCGGCAAGATCCCAGGCAAGCGAGCCGCCAACATTGATTTGCCCGCCCCGGGAGGGCCGGTCATCAACATATTATGGCCGCCAACCGCCGCGATTTCTAACGCCCGTCGCACGGTTTCCTGGCCGCGCACATCGGCCAGGTCAAGATCGATAATTGGGGCTGGTTGGCTCGGCGCGGTGGGGGACACCAGGGTTTGATGCCCGCGAATATGATTGATCAACGCCACCAAACTGGTGGGCGCAATAACCGATAAATCGCCCGCCCAGGCGGCTTCGGCACCATTGGCGTGCGGACAGATCAAACCATGGTCACGGCCCAAAGCGTCCACGGCCGCGGGTAAGATCCCGGTAACCGCGGTAATGGCGCCATCGAGCGCCAGTTCCCCCAAGGCCGTGTATTCGGCCACATCCTCTGCGCCCAACACATCCATGGCCACCAGCACAGACAAGGCAATGGGCAGATCGTAATGGCTGCCCTCTTTCTGCACATCGGCAGGGGCTAGGTTGATGGTCAGCCGTTTGGGTGGCAGGGCCAAACCCATGGCATGCAAGGCAGCGCGAACCCGTTCACGGCTCTCGGCGACCGCCTTATCCGGCAGGCCGACAATGGTGAAGGAAGGGAGCCCTTGGCTTAATTGTGCTTGTACATCGACACCGCGCACATCAATGCCGTGAAATGCGACTGTTCTGACCCGTGCGACCATGCGAGTACCTAAACGCTTTCAATTCGAAACTTCTACATTAGAGACATCTTATTCATTTTTTGCGGTCTTGTCAGCGATACAATCGGCTAAAAAATCAACTCAATGATCACTAAATGAGAGCAAATCGACTCGGCGCTTTCATAAGCTGCCCTTATATTAAAGGCATGGAGGGCGCAATGCCCCCACGACGAAGGTGCCAGGTCAGTTCTAGGCCAAAACCAAAAGTTTGAAGCCTAGCACCCACTGCAACATATTTGCGGCCCGGCCCGATATCGATAGGGGTGTTCGCCTGTTGTTATAGACACGGAGAGAACACCTATGATCGCGAACAGCGATTTAATCGACATGAACTACGCGGCCGATGGCATGGGCGTCGTCCAGGATAATCCCTGGGCGATGTTGGATGTCTATCAGGAAATGGCGCGGGTGGCTGGCTCAGAAATTGCCCATGGCCCCGTACCGGCTGGTTCCACCGCGACCGAAGCAGGTCGCCTAGGCCGAAGCTTACGGCGCACGGGTACTAATCTGAACGCGGCTGTGGCGTCGAAAAATGCCGGTGCTACCATGCGAACGAGTAATATCGTGCAGCGATCAATGACCATGGCAGGCTTGACTAATCGGCCCAATATGAAGCGACTATTACGCCTAACCGCCATGCGGGCGCATCAAACCGCGCGCATGAATAGTGAACTCGCCAATGAAGAACAACTTCGTTTGCAGCGGGAAGAGCAGCTCGCCATGAAACGTCGCTTGGCCATTTTGGCTGGCGCTGGTGCGGCTGGTGCCGCCAATGAAAGCACCCGGAACCTTTATAAGGGGATGGGTGGTATGTTTGGTTCTAAGGTGACCGCGGGCGCCGAACACGTGCTGTGTCATATTCTTGTTGAGCGGGCTTTCCACGGCGTGACACCCCAGCCTCATCAAGAAAGTCTCATGACCCGCGTGACATCACCCGTGCGTGGCATTATCGACCGGGTTATGGGGCGCGAAGGGCAAACCCGCGAGATGGGCATGAGCACCCCGGCTTTTGAGATGTCATTACCCCAGCCGGACGCGCCAACACCAACAGCGCCGCGGATGTCCATGTAAGGAAGCCACCTGTATAAAGCCAGGGTTTCGGGGATGAAAACCTCGTACTTGTTCTCCCCGAAACCTTATTTTTCTTGCCCGCAACCCTAGACCGGTAATAGATGCTCAATCATCTATCAATTGCCGCCACCGATACGGATCATGGCCTATGCTAGGGAATGTTTTTATGGCTGAACCGCCAGCCCATAATAACCAACCAAAAAATCACCCAGCCACGGCCCCAGGCGCCGATGATGCTGACCTGACGCCAGAGCAAGAGGCCAAGCGCCGAAAGTTTCGCCGTGTCCTGCGCGACGTGATGCGCGAAGAACGGCCCTTATCCGACGCTGAAATGGCCGATCGTTTTGATGATGATGGCGATCTGGGCACCGAGATGCGTCGCTTGTTATTGGGCCAATAACCCAACAGAAACCGCGCGAAGAAACCTTCCAAATGGAGCCTGCCTGGTGAGCCTTAACAGCAGCCCTGGTATCAAATCAGGGCGCATTGTGGGCGCGGTTATGCTGTCGATGACCTTGATTGTCATCGGCGATGCGGCCGGTAAAATGCTAACTCAAGCAGGGGCCGCCCCGTTCTTTGTGGCCTGGACACGATTTGCGCTCGCCGCTGTGTTATTGGCCCCCCTCTGTGGCTGGCAACCGGGCGACCTGAAAAGCCTTACCGATTGGCGGTTATGGCTGCGCGCCTTGCTGATTATCTGTGCCATCAGCGCTATTCTCACCGCCTTGAAAACCGAACCCATTGCGAATGTTTTTGGTGGGTTCTTCATTGGCCCTATTGTGGCGTATTTCTTATCCGCCCTGGTTCTTAAAGAACGCATTTCCCATACTCGTACGCTGCTCTTGGGCTTAAGCTTTATCGGCGTGCTGCTGGTGGTCAAACCAGGCTTTGGCATGACCACAGGCATGCTGTTTGCGGTTCTCGCCGGGTGTTTCCATGGTAGCTATTTAGTGGCGACACGGTGGTTAGCCGGTACTTTTCGACCCCGGTTTTTACTGCTTTCGCAGTTGGTTATCGGCGGGTTGGTCTTGCTTTTGCCAAGCCTGGCCACGGGCTGGCCCAGCCTGGATGCCCCTGGTTATGGGTTGGTGGTGATCAGCGCCCTGGGGTCAGCCTTTGGCAATTATTTGTTGGTGCTGATTAACCGGGATACGCCCGCTAGTATTGTAGCGCCGTTGATTTACACCCAGCTGTTATCGGCCACCCTGGTCGGGTATCTTGTGTTCGCCGATCTTCCTGACACGCTCAGCCTTGTGGGCTTGGTGGTGATTATGGTCACGGGCTTATCAGCCCTGTGGTTTGCCCAACGGGGCCGCTAGGGTTCACGCCTCAATCAGCACGGTTAAGCCCATAGCATGCCTAAGAACCGGACGCCTATAGATCGGAAGCCGAAGGATAGAGGCAGTTTAAGCGCCAATCATTGCCCCAGCTGGCGCACCACCAATCACATGGGCATGCAGATGGGGCACCTCTTGGCCCCCATGATTACCGATATTGGCAATCACCCGATAGCCATCCTCAGCCACCCCCGCTTGCCGCGCCACATGGCCGATAGCCCGGGTAAAGGCCGCAATCTCTGCATCTGAAGCGTTGGCGGTGAAATCATCCATCGACACGTATGCGCCTTTGGGTATCACCAGAATATGGGTGGGACGTACTGGGTTGATATCGCGGAAGGCCAAGACGTGGTCATTCTCAAAAACCTTATCGCAGGGGATCTCACCGCGCAGGATTTTGGCAAAGATATTGTTGGGATCATATGGGCTCATCATGGCTCCTTTTCAGCCTTTGGCGGGTGACCCTTTGTTGGCTAATAGCGGGTGACGGATGTGAACAAGAGAGGGATGGGAACGACAGAGAGATGAAACGGGAGTGAGATAAGTAAGGGAAACTGGGTCAAATCTCACCGTGGCGATCGGCCAGCACTTCGTAAACCTCGCTCGCTGGCATGTCGCAAACCTGCCAGAGCACCAAAAGGTGATAGAGCAAATCAGCGCTTTCCTCTGCCAGTTTCTGTTTATCGCCGCGCATCGCCTCGATCACTGTTTCCACCGCTTCCTCACCAACCTTTTGGGCAATCTTCGCGGTGCCTTTGGCGTATAGGCTAGCGGTATAGCTGGTCTCTGGGTTCGCGTGTCGACGCTCGGCTAAGATGGCGTCGAGCTGGTCGAGAAAGCTGGCATCAGTCATGGCGTGGGGCCGTCCTTGAAGCGGCGTGTGTGTTTGAGAGGCGGGGAGGGGCAAGATGTCAGTGAGGCTTAGCGTAGACGGATGGGTAGGCCGGCTTGCGCCATATGGTGTTTGGCCTCGGCGATGGAATAGGTTCCAAAATGAAAGATAGAGGCGGCCAGGACAGCACTCGCATGACCATCCCGCACGCCATCGACCAAATGATCGAGGGTGCCCACACCACCCGAGGCAATGACCGGTACCGGCACCGTATCGGCCACCCGGCGTGTGAGTGGTACATCAAAGCCAATCTTGGTGCCGTCACGGTCCATGGAGGTTAAGAGAATTTCCCCGGCCCCCAAATCGGCCATCCTAGCCACCCATTCAACAGCGTCTAAAGCCGTGCGGTTGCGGCCACCATGGGTGAATACCGCCCATTGGGGGTTGCCCTGGCTGTCATCTTCCACCTGCTTGGCATCCACGGCCACCACAATACATTGGGCACCGAATTTCTCAGCGGCTTCAGCGACAAATTCCGGGCGGTGCACCGCGGCTGTGTTGATCGAAACCTTGTCCGCCCCTGCCAAAAGTAGCTTGCGAATATCGTCAATCGTGCGCACCCCGCCACCCACGGTGATCGGCATAAACACAGCATCAGCAGTCCGTGCCACCACATCCAAAATAATGCCGCGATTGTCCGATGAGGCGGTGATGTCGAGAAAGCATAATTCATCAGCCCCCGCCGCATCATAGACTTTCGCCTGTTCCACCGGGTCGCCCGCATCCACCAAATCGACAAAATTAACCCCCTTGACGACCCGGCCATCCTTTACGTCAAGGCATGGAATGATACGGGCTTTTAGCCCATCATCCAGGCGGTCTGGGGAGGGTGGCGCCATCACCGTCATCGGTCACCCTGCCGCCGACGATCGGCCAAGGCTTGCAACGCTTGCTTGGGGTCAATACGGCCATCGTATAAAGCCTTACCGCTGATCACCCCTTCAATGCCGGTATGGGCCTCAGCCTTCAGGGCGTGCAGATCATCAAGCGACGAGACGCCACCCGAGGCAATCACCGGTGTGGTCAGGGCAAAGGCCAGATCAGCCGTGGCATCGATATTCAGACCCTTCATGGCCCCGTCGCGGTTAATATCAGTATAGACGATGGCGGCGACTCCGGAATCTTCAAACTTTAGGGCCAAGTCCAGGGCTTTAACCTCGGATGTTTCCACCCAACCCGATACGGCGACCAGGCCATCGCGGGCATCAATGCCGACGGCAATCTGACCGGGAAACTCTTTACACGCTTGTTTCACCAACTCAGGCTCGCGCAAGGCAATGGTACCCAGAATAACCCGTTGCACGCCCAAGCCTAGCCAATGCTCGATCGCCTCCATGCTGCGGATACCGCCGCCCAGCTGAACCGGGATATCCACGGCTTTGAGCACATGAAGAACGGCCTCACCATTCACCGCTTCACCCTCCACAGCGCCGTTCAGATCCACCAAATGAATCCATTCGAAACCATCCTCGGCGAATTGCTTGGCCTGATCGGCGGGGTCGGTGTTGTAGACAGTGACCTTCGTCATATCGCCACGCAAAAGGCGAACACAGGCCCCGTCTTTTAAATCAATCGCAGGGTACAAAATCACGGTGGGTTATGGGTCCTATGGTTAAAACTGGTTCGATGCCGATGCGCGCCTGGTGATGGGGGTTTGTTAAACGCCCAAATCGATTGTGGCTTTATCAGCCTCAACCGGTTGTTCCATCGTCAGGTCTAAATAGTAAAAGCGCCCTGCCACGGGTCGACCATTCACATGGGCATAGGCCGGGTGGCTGCCCCATTGCTTGAAGCCCATGGCCTCATACAACCGAATGGCCGCCGTTTGGCTTTCCCGCACATCAAGGTTCAGGGTCTTCAGATCGTTGTCTTTGGCCACCTCAATAATGTGCATGATGATTTTCCGTGCGACCCCCAGGCTACGTGCCCATGGCGCCACGAACATGGCGGTCAGGTTGCCCACATGGGCTTGGGCCTCGTTGTTTCTGGGCGCGCGGATCAGTTGGGCGGAACCGGCGATCACGCCATCGGCGCGGCCGACGATCAGATGCCGTTCCGGCACCACCATCACGCCTTTCCAGAACCGCTCAAACACATCCCGTTCGGGGGGCCGCAGCCAACCAAAGCCGCCACCATCAAGAATGGCAGCCTCAGCGGCCTGGCACAGATCAGGCAAATCCCCTGGACGAAAGCTGTCCAGATCTTCAACGGTGATATCCGGTGGTGTCGTGTCCGACATGGAACCTACACTGGGTTTTGAGGCATCAAGAAAGAACAGCCATGATCGGGCTATTCAGGAGCGGCACCAACGTTAGAAACTCAAACGCGCCAGGCCAAGAAGTTTTGTAACAAGCGCAAGCCGGTGGCCTGGCTTTTCTCGGGATGAAACTGGGTGCCAACGATCACCCCGCGGCCAACCATGGCGGTTAGGGGCGCACCATAATCGATATGGGCCAAACAATCATCGGGGTTTGTCACCCGCATGGCATAAGAATGGGCGAAATAGACGTGATCACCATCCTCCACGCCGGCCAGAACGGGATGATCCGCTTGGTCAAACCGTAGGCTGTTCCAGCCCATATGGGGAATTTTCAAGGCCGGCTTGGCCCCAGGCCATTGATCGGTAATGGGGTCCACCACCCCTTCTATCCAAGAAAAACCCGGATGCTGGCCGTGTTCATGGCCCTCATCGGCGAATAATTGCATGCCCACACAAATGCCAAAGAGCGGCTTTTGTTGTGTCGTCACATGATCATGAAGCGCCTCAACTAGCCCCGGCACCGCCATCAACCCAGCCCGACAATCAGCAAAGGCGCCCTGGCCTGGCAAAATTACCCGGTCGGCCTGCCCCACCGCTGATGGGTCCGCTGTCACCGTGATTGTCGCGCGTAGGCCGCCATCCTGGGCCGCCCGTTCCACCGCCTTGGCCACCGATCGTAAATTACCCGAGCCATAATCGATCACCACCACATGCATTAAGCCACGGGCGGCGGCGGTTTGAGTCTGGTTATCGGCGGCGGTTAACATGGGCTAACGGGTACTTACTTTTTCGACTTTGCGGGCTTGGCTTTGGCGGTCGCAACCGCTGCTTTTGATAAGGTGCCCTTGGTTGATGGCACCATACCATCCTGGCGCGGGTCGTGATCCACGGCTTCTTTCAACGCCCGTGCCGTCGCCTTAAAGCAGCTCTCGGCGATGTGGTGGTTATTATCACCATAGAGCGTGTTGATATGCAG
>JBCCBF010000033.1:0-14373 GCA_039814445.1 Pseudomonadota bacterium | reverse complement strand
GACATGGCGCTATCGAGGGCTAACATGCGGGTGGCCATCGGCAGCGGATCCCCCGCGCCAATCCGGCAATGCAACAAGACACCCACGCCCTTCTGGGCCAAATCCCCGGGAAACACCACGCTGGTATCAATAAGCTGGGCCCGTTTCAGGGCCTCATGGCTTTTCAGCGCCGCCAAGATAAAGCTCGGCCCCGCCTCCAACAGAATTGGCGGGTCTAGGTCCAGGTCAAAATCATCGACCGCAAGCCCGGTGGCACGGGCCACTAGCTCTGTATCGATCACCGTCGGCTGCCCTGGTAATTTTGGCGCAGCAATGCGGGCGCCGATTGGGTTGCGCTCGTCATCACGCAGGATGTCGACCGCCACCAACCCGGCGATCTCCTCGAAGACCATATGATCGCCCAGCGCTTGACCAAACAAGGTGCCTAAGCGCGCCAGGACAAACCCAGTCCCCACATTTGGGTGGCCAGCAAAGGGCATCTCATAACCGGGGGTGAAGATCCGTACCTGGGCGGTATTGGCTGGGTCTTGGGGTGGCAACACAAAGGTTGTTTCTGAATAGTTGAACTCAAAAGCAATCTTTTGCAGCTGGTCTGTGCTGAGCCCTTCTACCCCAAATACCACGGCGAGCGGGTTGCCACCGAACGCTTGATCCGTGAACACATCACAGGTGACAAATGTTAGCATTTTCAATACCTTTTATTCACTGTCTCACACGTGAATGACCCTCTCTCCCAGCTCGAAGAGGGCTGAGTTGAGGCGCGGGCCACAGGCTCGCATGAATGACACAGCGCGGCACGGCCACACCAAGCCTGGTCCTCTCGCATCATGACAGAGGGGGTTTGGTGCTTTACGCTTACGACTTACGCGATAGGCTCGCTTGGGCCGCAGCCAGGCGGGCGATCGGCACCCGGTAGGGTGAGCAGGAGACGTAATCCAGACCGGTTTCTTCGCAGAAATCGATGGAGGATGGGTCACCGCCATGCTCGCCGCAGATGCCGAGTTTGATATCGGCACGGGTTTGCTTGCCCTTCTCGCAACCAATCGCCACCAACTGGCCCACACCCTCACGGTCAAGGCTGACAAACGGGTCGCGCTCGACAATGCCTTTATCCTGATAAAGCGGCAGGAACGCACCGGCATCATCCCGGCTGATGCCAAACGCCGTCTGGGTCAGATCATTGGTGCCAAAGCTGAAGAATTCGGCGTGGTTGGCGATGCTATCGGCGCAGAGGGCCGCGCGGGGCAGCTCAATCATGGTGCCGACTAGGTAGTCGAGCGCCACGCCTGAGCGATCAGCGGCGGCTTTCGCCACCTTGTCTACTAGCTCTTTGAGGATACCCAGCTCTTTTTCGGTGCCCACCAGGGGGATCATGATCTCAGGGATCACGGTCTCGCCGCTTTCCTGCTGCACCGAAATCGCCGCCTCGATAATCGCGCGGGCCTGCATCTCGTAAATTTCAGGGTAGGAGATGCCAAGACGACAACCACGGTGACCCAGCATGGGGTTGCTTTCCGACAGTTGCAGCACCCGGTAGCGCACATCGCCCACATCGGTTTTGAGTGCCTTGGCCACGTCTTCGATCTCATGCTCCTGGTGGGGCAGGAATTCGTGCAGCGGCGGGTCGAGCAACCGGATGGTGACAGGCTTACCGCGCATGATCTGAAACAGCTCGACAAAGTCTTGGCGCTGCATGGGCTCGATCCGGGACAAGGCATCCCGGCGGCCTTTTTCATCACTGGCCAGGATCATTTCCCGCACCGTCAGGATGCGGTCGGCCTCAAAGAACATATGCTCGGTTCGGCACAAACCGACGCCTTCGGCGCCGAATTCGATCGCCGTGCGAGCATCACCCGGGGTTTCCGCATTGGTGCGTACGCGCATCCGCCGGTTTTTGTCAGCCCAGCCCATGAGCGTCGCAAAGTCACCGGATAATTCCGGTTGCTTGGTGGGGATTTCACCCAGCATTACTTCGCCAGTACCGCCATCGATGGTGATGATATCACCCTCTTTTAAGGTCACGTTGCGGACCACCAAAGTGCGGGTTTTGTAATCAATCCGTAAATCACCGGCCCCAGCGACACAGGCCCGGCCCATGCCGCGCGCCACCACAGCCGCGTGGCTAGTCATCCCGCCGCGAGTGGTCAGGATACCCTTGGCGGCGTGCATGCCGTGGATGTCTTCGGGGCTGGTTTCAATCCGTACCAGGATCGAGGGCTTGCCGTCTTTGGCCAAGCGTTCCACCTCTTCCGATGACAGGGCAATAGCCCCGGATGCCGCACCAGGAGACGCCGGCAAGCCCTTGCCCAAAATGGTTTTTTCGGCATCGGGATCGAGGGTCGGGTGCAGTAACTGGTCAAGGGATGAGGCATCCACCCGCAACACCGCTTCTTCTTGCGTGATCAGGTCCTCTTTCGCCATATCGATGGCGATTTTCAAGGCCGCAGCGGCGGTGCGTTTACCCGAGCGGGTTTGCAGCATGAACAGCTTGCCACTCTGGACCGTGAACTCGATGTCCTGCATGTCACGATAATGCTTTTCCAAATTCAGGCGCACATCGTTCAGCTGCTGGAACACTTCCGGCATCACCTCTTCCATCGAAGGCATGTCAGAGTTTTGCTTCTCCCGGCCAGCAATGGTCAGGTGTTGCGGTGTCCGGATACCGGCCACCACGTCTTCGCCCTGGGCGTTCACCAGATACTCACCATAGAACGTATTCTCGCCCGTGGAGGGGTCGCGAGTGAAGGCCACGCCCGTGGCGCAATCCTCACCCATATTACCGAACACCATGGCTTGAACGTTCACCGCCGTACCCCAGGCCTCCGGAATGTCATGGAGGCGGCGATAGGTTTTGGCCCGTGGGGTGTCCCAAGATTGGAACACGGCCTTCACGGCCCCCATCAATTGCTCTTGTACGTCTTGGGGGAAGGGTCGGCCCAAGGCGCGTTCGACCACGGCCTTGTATTCGGGCAGCAGCTCTTTCCAATCCTCAGCGGTCAACTCCGTGTCTAAATTATAATCCCGGCTGCGCTTTAAGGTATCGAGCAGGTCTTCAAACTCATAATGGTCAATGCCCAGCACCACGTCCGAATACATGGTGATAAACCGGCGATAGCTGTCATAGGCAAACCGGGCGTCACCCGCACGCTTAGCAAGACCCTCAACCGAGACATCATTGAGGCCCAGGTTTAACACCGTGTCCATCATGCCCGGCATGGACACCCGCGCGCCCGAGCGAACAGAAACCAATAGCGGGTTGTCACTATCCCCAAACTTAGCGCCGACCAGGGCTTCAATATTGGCCAACGCCGCTGCCATTTGCGCTTCAAGATCAGATGGTAAACTGTTGTTATTATTGTAATAATAGGTGCAGCAATCGGTGGGAATGGTGAAGCCCGGAGGGACGGGCAAGCCCAGGGACGACATCTCGGCCAAATTGGCGCCCTTCCCGCCCAACAGGTTCTTCATCTTGGCATCACCATCGGCTTTGCCATCGCCAAACGGGTAGACCCACTTACCCGGCGTACCGCCATTGGTTTGAGCGGTGTCAGAAGTCGCAGCAGCGGTTGCAATCGCACCCATGGTGTTATCCCTCAATTTTCGAGAAGTCAGCGATTTGGTGATAAGCGCTGGAACAAGCCTCCAGCAAGGCTAAGCGGTTGGCCCGCAAGGCCGCGTCATCCACATTGACCATCACATCGTCAAAGAACCGGTCGACCGGCTGGCGTAACTCGGCAAAGGCGCGCATAGCGCCGGAAAAATCATCTTTATCAAGCAGCGCGGACACGTCGGCGTCCACCTGGGCCAAGGCGGTAAACAGGCCCTTCTCGGCGTCTTCTTGCAGCAGGCCCTCTTGCGGCTTCTCACCATTCAAGCCGCCCTTCTCGCGCTCTTTGCGCACGATATTTGCCCCGCGGCGATAGGCAGCCAGCAGATTGGCCCCCGTATCGCTGCCCAATAGCTCCTGCAACGCCTCAACCCGGGCCACCAAACGGACGAGATCATCGCCCCCGCCCTCGGCAAACACAGCGTCGATGAGGTCGTGGCGCACCCCCTTCTCGCGCAATACTACCTTGAGGCGGTCTGCGAAGAAGGCGGGGAGTTCAGCGATACCACCATCGGCCTGGAGTTTATTTGATTGATCCTCATACCGCACGTAGGCCGCGGCCAGCAGTTCTTTCAATGACAAGCGTAAATCGTTTTCCAGCACGATCCGGATCACGCCCAGGGCCGCGCGGCGCAGGGCGTAGGGGTCACGGCTGCCGGTGGGCTTTTCGTTGATGCCGAAAAAGCCGACCAGGGTGTCGAGTTTTTCCGCCAGGGCGACGGCGATACTGACCGGCGCGGTGGGCACGGCATCGGATTGGCCTGCGGGCTTATAATGATCGGCAATGGCGTCAGCAATGGCCTGGGACTCATTGGCCGCTTGGGCGTAATAACGGCCCATAAGTCCTTGAAGTTCCGGGAATTCACCGACCATGCCGGTAACCAGATCGGCCTTGGCCAACTTAGCAGCGCGGGCCGCTTGATCGACATCGGCGTCGAGCATCCGGGCGATGTCTTTTGACAGGGCCTCAAGCCGTTCCACACGCTCGGCCACGGTGCCCAATTTTTCGTGGAAGGTTATGGCGTCGAGCTGGGGCAAATAACCCTCAAGGGGCAGCTTGCGGTCTTGGTCCCAGAAGAATTTGGCGTCTGACAGGCGGGCGCGGAGGACGCGCTCGTTACCGGCGACGATCTTGGTCCCGCCGTCCCCGGTTTCCATATTGGCGACCACGCCAAACTTGGCGGCCATGGAGCCGTCAGGGTTCTGCAGGGCGAAATATTTCTGATGGCTGCGCATGGACGTGATCAGCACTTCAGGCGGCAAACCCATGAAATCACTATCAATAGTGCCGACCAACGGTACCGGCAGTTCGACTAGGCCCATGACTTCGGTCAGCAGGCCTGGGTCATCCTTGACGGTGAGTCCTTCGGCCTTGGCGGCGGCGTCCAGCGCATCCTTGATCGCCGTGCGGCGTTCGGCGGGATCGGCGAGCACTTTGGCCGCGCGGAGTTGCTCCACATACTGGGCCGGGTCGGTGACCGTGATCGCATCGGGCGCATGGAACCGGTGGCCGTAGGTGACGGTGCCGAAAGGCAGGCTTTGTCCGTTGCCCAGATCGACGGCACCAGGCACGCCTTGGCCATCAAATAGGGCTAGGATCGCTTGCAAGGGCCGCACCCAGCGGGCGGTGCCCGTGCCCCAGCGCATGGATTTGGGCCAGGGAAGATGGGCGACCGTGTGCTGGATAATGCCGGGCAGCATCTCAGCGGTTTGTTTGGCCGGGGTTTCGATCACCACAAACCAGAACTCGCCCTTGGGTGTCTCACGCTTCACGCATTGATCCAGGCTATCAAGCCCATTACCGCGCAAGAAGCCTTGGATCGCCTTCTCCGGCGCGTCAACCCGAGGGCCGCGGCGTTCTTCGGAGACCGCCTCGGTGGCGACCGGTAGGCCTTTGACCCAGGCGGTCAGGCGACGGGCGCCGTAATAGAGCACCGGCGCGTCATGGTTGATGCCGGCGGCTTTGAATTGCTCGGTCAGCAGCTTACCCAGATTGTTGGCCGCATCGGCCTGCATCCGGGCGGGAATTTCTTCGGAGAAGAGTTCGAGGAGGAAATCAGCCATCTGCCCTACTCCGCCGCCACTTTGGCCTGAGCGCGCGCATCCATGGCACTGGCGGGCTTGGCAACCCAGGCCTCACAGCACCGGCGGGCCAACTCACGCACACGCAGGATATAGGCCTGGCGCTCGACCACGCTGATCACCCCGCGGGCGTCGAGCAGGTTAAACACGTGGCTTGCCTTAATGCATTGATCATAGGCCGGGAGCGCCAATTCCTGATCCAAGAGGCTCGCGCATTCAGCCTCGGCGTCCTTGAAGTGCTGGAGCAGCATCTCGGTATTGGCGTGTTCGAAATTATGAGCCGAGTATTCTTGCTCCGCGCGCAGGAACACATCGCCATATTTTACGCCCTGATTATTGAAGTCCAGGTCATAGACGTCTTCAACGCCCTGCAGATACATGGCCAGGCGTTCGAGGCCATAGGTCAGCTCTACCGGCACCGGGTCGCATTCAATACCCCCCACCTGTTGGAAATAAGTGAACTGGGTCACTTCCATGCCGTCACACCCGACTTCCCAACCGAGGCCCCAGGCCCCCAGGGTCGGGCTTTCCCAATCGTCTTCGACGAAACGGATATCATGCTGGTCTAGATCGAGGCCAATGGCGCGTAGGCTATCGAGATAGAGCGCTTGCGGGTCTGCCGGGCTGGGCTTCAGGAGTACTTGATATTGGTAGTAATGCTGGAGCCGGTTTGGGTTCTCACCATAGCGGCCATCGGTGGGCCGGCGGGATGGCTGCACATAGGCGGCGTTCCACGGCTCAGGCCCCAGGGCGCGCAGGGTCGTCGCCGGGTGAAACGTGCCTGCGCCCACTTCCATGTCGTAGGGCTGGAGGACGACACAGCCTTGCTCAGACCAATAAGAATGCAGACGCAGGATGATATCCTGAAAGCTTAAAGCAGCGTTGGACGACACGGCGCGGTTGTTCCACGGTTGGGCACAATAAACAGCGGTCATTAGCGCGGGTTTAGAACCGTACTAACTTGCTGCGCCGGACCTTAAAGATCGGATGCCTGCAAATCAACCAATGCAAGCGCTGAAAGAACAGCAAAACGTGCAAGGCTGGGCTTCGCCAAATCAAGGCCACAACGTTCAGCATTAGGATCAGGGCGCTCAGTGCTGAGATCACGGGATTTATTGAGCCGTCGAGATCACCAGCTGGTCAGATCAATGGCTTGGCCTTGCTCTAAAATCAGCCGCGCCTCATCGGTGTATTTATTGACTGGATCATGCAGGGTGATGCCGGGCAATACCCGCGCTGGCCCGCGACTGCCTTTCAAGGCTTGGACCAAAACCCGCCTGGCAGGCCGGTTCGCCCGGGGCCAAAACGGCATAATGTTGATATCGCCACAGCGATTATCCATGGCTTGCAGCACTTGATGCACACGGTCAGCCCGATGAATAAAGGTAATAGTGCCGCGGTCTTTAGCCCAATAACAGGCGGCTTTGACCCAATCCTTTAGCGTGGCCCCCGCCTCTAGGTTGGCCGCGGCTTTGCCGGCATGACCGGGCGGGGTGTGTGAGCCATCGGCGAAATGCGGCGGGTTCGCCATCACATGGTTGAATGATTTCTGTGGGAAATGACTACGGTCTTTTAGATCGCCAGGCATAAACGCTACCTGATCGGACACGCCATTATCAGCCGCGTTCGCAATGGCAAGCTGATTGAGGTCTGGTTGTAGCTCAAGCCCAGAGACATCGGCCCGTGGTGCCCGTTTTAACAGACAAAAGCTTGCGGTACCGACGCCGCTGCCCAGGTCCAAAACCCGATCCCCAGCACCCGCTGGCACCGCCGCTGCCATCAACACCGGGTCAATGGCAAAACGGTATCCCACTTCTGGCTGGCGCAAGGTTAATTGCCCACCCAGAACTTTATCAACAGTAACCCAAGGCTCTAGAGCCTGGTCTTTACCATCCGTATGTGTAATGCGACTATTCCCCACGGCTTAACGCCAATACAAACTCAAAAAAACGCCCCACACGTCTCTGATACTTTTGAGTTAGTCCCTAGTTCTATCGATCAGTTCTTATGCTTGCATTGCTTGACCGAGCATTTACACACCCAATATACGCATACTTACGAGTGTTACCAACAAACTTTCGGTTATTTGCCTACGACCGTATGCAAGGCTTGCTCCACCAAACGGCGGGCTGCCGGGACATCTTGGCTGGGTACGGCTAAACGTCGCGGGATGGCTCCGATGCTGCCTTCGAGCACGCTCATATGCTGATCGAGGATGACCGCATCAAAGCCGGCATCCTGCAAGACGGATAACAACCACCCCAATTCCACCGGATCATTGCTCTTATAAACTGCTTTCATCATACCCCCCGGGGTTTGTGGTAAGGTCGCACACTTATAATCTAGCTTTTATCGTCGCAGATCGGTAGCTAAGGCAGCCTTAAGCCGTCGATTTGCGCTATAGTATGAATTGGCGATGCGATGTTGTGACGCCACGTGACCGATGATGGGCCATATGGCTTGTCTATTATGGCCGGAACGACCATGTGACGACTATGAACGTAACCCTGACAACCTCTGATCTGGCGCATGATAAGACACCAGCGGCGTCCCATCCGGAACGCACGGTGGATGGCTTGACCCGCCTGCATGATGCTTTTGAGGCTGATTTAAGCCGGGTTAATGAACTGATTATCGAGCGCATGGATTCACCCGTGGCGATGATCCCGCAATTGGCCCGCTATGTGGTGGCCGCAGGGGGTAAGCGTTTGCGGCCCTTACTAACCCTCGCCTGCGCTGATCTGGCCGGTTACACCGGTGACCGCCATTATGGGCTGGCTGCCTGTGTTGAGTTTATACATACCGCCACCTTGCTCCATGATGATGTGGTAGATGATAGCAGCGAGCGACGGGGCAAGGCCTCTGCCAACGCTGTTTTTGGCAATCAAGCCAGTGTGTTGGTTGGTGATTTTCTGTTCACCCGGGCGTTTGAGTTGATGGTCGCCGATGGCTCGTTAGATGTGCTGAGCGTGCTCTCGAAAGCCTCAGCCACCATCGCTGAGGGGGAAGTCATGCAGCTTGCCACCACCAATAATATCGACACAACTGAACAACAATATCTGGACGTGATCAGCGGGAAAACAGCGGTACTGTTCGCAGCCGCTTGCGAAGTCGGCGGGCTGGTTGCCGCCCTCCCCGGTGATCAGGCTGAAAAACTAAGAGATTTTGGCCACAATCTTGGGATGGCCTTCCAGCTTATTGACGACGTCCTGGATTACGGCGCCGACCGTCAGGATTGGGGCAAAGAAATCGGCGATGATTTCCGCGAAGGCAAAATGACCCTGCCCGTGGTACTGGCCATCGACGCGGCCAAAGCCAATCGCGATCAGCAGCAGGTTGATTTCTGGCAGCGAACCGTTGGTGATCTGGACCAACAAGATGGCGATCTAGACCAGGCCATGGCCTATCTATCCCAACATGGCTGCTTACAGCGCACCCGGGAACGCGCCCAACAATTCGCCACCCATGCGATTGCCGCCATTCAAGCCGTGAAGGGCGAGGGTCAAACCCATGACCTCTTGATTGCTGCTGTGTCGGCCTCTATTGATCGGCGCTACTGATCGTCTTACCCCGGAACTTTTCTGGGGATTTCGCATTTATAATGTGACCAAATTCGCTTGATTGGCCGCCTTGGCCGCTGCTCGGGACCCTAACCTCATGCAATTTTTCGCCCCACTCACAGACCAGCTCAATTCCTATCTCGAGGAAAGCATACGGCTGTTACCGCAATTATTGCTGGCCACTTTTGTTCTGCTGTTTGCCTGGGGCATCGCGTTTGTGGTGCGCCGGTCCGTGGTCGCGCTCTTATCATCGAGCAATATGCGCCCAGCGCTGGTTCAGGTGATCAAATTGCTGTGCACCATGGCGGTGTGGGGCGTTGCGATCTTGCTGTCTATCACCATCGCCTTCCCATCGGTCACCCCGGCCAAAATGTTGGGGGCTGTTGGTTTAGGTGGTGTGGCCATTGGCCTGGCCTTCCGTGAGACTTTGGAGAACTTCATGGCCGGCATCATGATCATGGTGCGTAAACCCATGCGTATCGGTGACATGATCGAGGTTGATGATGTGGTCTATGGGCGGATCGAGCAGATCACCATGCGTGACACCTATGTGCGCAAATTAAGCAACGAGCTGATCCTCGTGCCCAATTCCAAGATTTACAAGAACCCCGTGGAAGTCATCACCGATCGTGATGAGCGGCGGCATGAGATTGTCGTGGGCGTGGCCTATGGCGAAGATGCAGCCGCGGCCCGTGAGGTGATCGCCAAGGCAGTGCGTGACGTGGCGGGCTTAAGCAGAAACCGTGAGCCCGAGGTTTATGCCCGCGAGTTCAACGCCTCCTCGATTGATTATACCGTCCGGTGGTGGGCGGGATCACAGCCCGTGGATATGCACAAAAGCCGCTCGGATGTGGTGCTGGCGATCAAGCAGGCCCTGGACGATGCCGATATCGAGATCCCCTTCCCGTATCGCACTTTGACCTTTAAAGGGGCGGTGCCGGTGGCCATGGGTGACGCTTCAAACGAGGCAACAGAGACCAAGGTAGAGGCCGGCGCTGGCAAAGACGCTGACTAAGGTGATGGGTAGTTGGTGATTAGTAATCCGTGATCGGTAATCACCAAGCACCCCACAATCAGCCAATAACGGCAATCGTTATAATTATTACATGCCATGTCTGGGCAAGTGCTGATCACGGCGACCGGGCGATCCTTTATCATTAGCCGGGCTATCGGTCCGTAGTTTATCAGGGTCGATACCTAGGGCCGTGAGATCATCATGGCTGACACCGGTGATCAAGGACTGATCAGCGCCCAAGACCAGGTGACGGTTCAAGCTTTGTTTAATCGCGGCTTCGACCAAATAGGCGTGGGCTTCCACTGGTTGATGCTTATAGCCGATTTGATTATCGGCTGGCGCGATATAGCCGTAGCGGAAATTATCAAAGAAATACCAAGCCATAAGTCGCTCATCATCATCGGCGAAAAGGGCTTTATCTGTCGGCTCGGTACCCAGCAGGTCTGGCCGCTGCTCTGCCATCAACAGCCTGCTCATATCCGCTTGCATCTTATGGATTGTTTCATGGCCGGTGGAGGACAGAACCTCAACCGCGCTTTCCCACCCGGCACTGGGATGGCTGTTCAACACCAAATCATCATCATTCGGCACATAATAAGACGCGCGGATGCGGCCATTGGCCGTGGGGCGCATTTCTTTGGTCTCCACCCGGCTTGGCGGTAAAAACCCGCTTTCATGGCCATAGGCGTGCAAAAAGCCGATGACCACATCAAGCCGGCCATCTTCATCAAGCCCGGACCAGCTTTTTTCCAGATCCTCACCCTTCAGGGCGGCGATGAAGCGCCGTGATATGCGCTGGCCTAAATCGCGGCCTTGGTCCTTAAAGCGGGTTCCCATATCGAGGCTGGCATACAGCTTGATCCGTGCCTTTAGGACATCCTCGGACACCGGGTCCTCTTCATTGGCGGGGCGCAAGCCCACCAGCAACCGCATCCGCGTGTTTTGCGAGATAGAATGCAGGGTTTGATTGTGAGCATAGGTAACAAGCTGGGTTACCGCATGCTGCGGATTGCGACTTTTCTGGGCTTTATCAATCGCCAGACGTAACCGACGCTCTTCTTGTGACTGATCACGGGCTGCCGGCGGTGGAGAGATTTTATCGAGGTCAAAAACTATGTGCATGGGGGAGACATCATGAGTGAGTGTTGGCCCCACAGTTTTTGCATAGCTGACATGAAAGAAACTAAGGCAAAGGCAAGGAAATTACCTATTCGCTAATTTAAACATAATTATCGAGTGTATCGCGCTGATCATACGCAATATTGCCACCGTTACGATGGACGAGCGGCACCCGATGATCGCTTTGTCGGACATCCCACCTGGCCCCACGCCAGGCCGGCCAACCATCAGTATGATGAGTGAGGCATCCACCCTGCGAATCCTCAGGCGAATTCCCTATATCACGGCCACGGCATGGCCGATGATGACCCATCGCAGCCTGAACGAATCCATGTGAATCGCTAAAGGCTGACGCGCCATGCCAGTTACGCCCGTGTCTTTGTCCCTATCCCCGGCAAATCCACATCATGGGGTCGTGGGGGGCCGGTCAAAATGCTAAGAATATTCATTCAATAGTTTCTGTTTTGTTGGCCGGAGTGACCCATGTCACAACCTCCCTTTTCTCCCCACACTGCTAGCGGCGATAACCGGATTGATGCGCTTCTTGATGGCGCCTCCAATGTGGGCAAATGGGGTGGACCAACCGGCACAGGCGTATCCCTAACCTTCGCCAGCAAAGGCCCCGGCTCGGTTTATGAGCCAAACTATTCCCCGCTCCTGGAGCCAGAACGCGGCCAAGACATCATCCCCAATGATGTTCAGGCTTTCGGGTTCCGGGCGGCTGTTAACGCCTGGGCCGCGGTCGCCAATATCAACATGACCGAGGTGGTGGAGAGCGGTGATGTCACCGCCGATATTCGGTTTTCCTATAGCCGCGCTGTGGATGTGCTGGAGCTAGGCACCGGCTTCACCTTCAACATTTTTGGCTTCGCCTACCTGCCCCAAGCCACCTATTTGGGCGGGGATATTTGGCTTGATCCTGATGTGCGCGGGTTTGAATACGGCCAACAAACCAATGGCAATGGCTATTTCCTCCAGCTCCATGAACTGGGCCACGCCCTGTTGGGCCTCACGGATACCAGCGCAGAGCCAGGGATCAACGGCGCCAGCCTGAGCGCTGCGGAGAATACCAATAGCTTTACGGTGATGTCCTATAACGCCAGCCCTGGTGTGCCGGCCGATCTTGAAAATCGCTCGATCTCGTTTCCCACCACGCCGATGCTGTATGACATCCTGGCTGCCCAGCATATCTATGGGCCTAACCTCAATCACAACGCGGGCAACACAAATTACCGGTTTGAGTTTGGCGAGGCCATCTATGAAACCATCTGGGATGGCGGCGGTATCGATGCGATCGATTGGTCCAATCAGGATGTGGGGGCGTTTATCAACCTCAATGATGGTGAATTCAGCAATTTAGGCCCCCCGCGCAGTGATGGGGTGAACAGCTTTTCCAACACCTTGGCCATTGCGTTCAATGTGGTGATTGAAAACGCTTTTGGCGGCCTCGCCAATGATACGATTTCAGGCAATGAAGCCGCCAACGGGATCACCGGTGGTGCTGGCACCGATAGCCTTTTCGGGCAAGCGGGCGCTGACAATATCTACGGCAATCAGGGATCCGATGTCATTTATGGCAACACCGATAATGATGTGATCTTCGGTGGTCAGGATGGTGACCTGCTGTTCGGCGGCCAACAAGATGATGTGATCTACGGCAATTTTGGCAATGACGCCGCTTACGGCAATTTCGGCAATGATGTGCTCTATGGCGGGCGTGAGGTGGACGCCCTCTTCGGTGGTCAGGATAACGACACCCTGTTTGGCAATTTGGGCAATGACGACCTGTTTGGCAACAAAGGCGACGATGTCCTGTATGGCGGCGCTGATAGCGACAATTTATTTGGTGCGACCGGTAATGACATATTGTTCGGCGATGATGATGGCGACCAATTAAACGGCGGCGAGGGCGATGACACGCTCTATGGCGGCGATGGTGATGACCAGCTCGACGGCAGCAATGACGATGATGTGCTCTATGGTGGTGACGGCGCCGATCAGCTTCAGGGCGGCAATGATGATGACACGCTCTATGGCGGCGCTGGCGCTGACCAATTAATCGGCGGTGATGGCGCCGACTTCCTATATGGTGGCGAAGGCGCCGATAACATGGATGGGGGCACCGGCAACGATACCTTTGTTGTGTCCAATCAATCGCAAACGGTTAGCGAGCCCAATCTGGGCGGTACCGATGTGATCCAAACCAATATATCGCTCGAGCTGTTTCCCAATGTGGAGATCGCGTTCTTAACTGGTCCCAATAGTATCGGTATCACCGGCAACACCGAAAACAACCGCTTGGTGGGGAATGATCGCGCCAACCTAATGGAAGGCGGCGGCGGCAACGACACCATTGATAGTGGCAGCGGCGCTGACACATTAGATGGGGGGAGCGGGCGAAACCTTCTGATCGGCGGGTTTGGTGATGATGTCTATATCATCAATAACAATGATGATGATGACAACAGCACCGTGGTGGAGGAAACAAACGGTGGTTTTGACCGTATTGCCACCAGCATCAACATCGCCCTGCCCGATAATGTGGAAGGCATCGAGCTGCTGTCCGGTGCGAATGAGGCGACGGGTAATGACGACCCGAACCTCTTAATCGGCAGCCCTGGCGGGGATCTTCTCTCTGGCCGTGATGGGGCGGATACAATCCAAGGCGGCGCAGGCGGTGACACCATCGTGGGCGGTGCGGGTGATGATATCCTAACCGGTGAAGGGGGCGTTGATCGGTTCCTATACAGCGGCACCAATCTGGGGGCTGACACCATCACCGATTACGAAGCGGGCGTTGACCTGTTCAGCATCGATAATGGCCTCACTGTTACCGCCACCGTGCAAAGCGGCGCGGATGTGCTGATCACCTTGAGTACCGGTGATATTATCCGGCTGGTTGGGGTATCGGCGGGCGATATCGAGGTCGAAGATTTAGACGCCTAACCTGAGGGTTAGCGTGCGGAGGCCCAACGCCCATGGCTGGGCTT
>JBCCBF010000277.1:0-3863 GCA_039814445.1 Pseudomonadota bacterium | reverse complement strand
TCTGGTAATGACCAGCGGTCAGCATATCCCGATACTCATCCGCGTTATCGGCGGTGATCACGAAGAGCGGTTCATCGGCCTCAAACGGAGCCACATGGTGGGCACCGGGGGTATAACCTGCGGGTGGGGTGGTGACGCCACCGGTCCATTCAGGGATCGAGCCGTCTTCGTTACCGGCGCGAATAGCACCGGTGGGGGTCAGCGCCCCGCCGAGATCGGCGTCGGTGAATTGCACATCAGCCGCTAATACGGTCTGGGTGTTGAGAGTGGTCATGCCAAGACCGAGGCTCAGCGCCACGGCAGCAGTAAGAAGGCCACGCCTATACATTCAATAATCCTCCCTTTAGGACGGCATTTGCCAAAATATTATTGTCGGCAGAGCGTTGGATCGCTCTTACCGCAACGCCGGGCTTTGGCCCGGCGTTGGTTAAGCTCCACAATGGTGTAGCGCGTATTAGAACGAGTAGCTAATGGAAATTGACGCGAAGTCACGATCCCGCAGCAAGTTGAACTCACTACCACCGAAGAAGTTGGTGTATTGCAGGTTCATGGAAAGCTGGTTCTGGTAGGTGGCGGTGAGGCCCAAGCTTATGGCTTTCCGGCCTTCTACGAAGTTACCCAACGGAGCGGGGGTGGTACCGCTGACATTGTGTGAGAACGCAATGCTTGGGGACAAGTTTACCGCACCGATGGCGTTGAGGTAGTCAGCCCGTGCAGCTAACACGTAACCCCATGAGAAACGATCGCCAAAACCGTTGGTAGTGAAACCCTCTGGACCAGCGAGGACAGGGTTGCCGCCCACATAGGTGCCAGGACCTTCGAGACGCTCGCCGCTATCAAGGCCGTGGATATAGGTAAAGCCAGCTTCACCCAAGACCACCACTTGGTTAGCGCCGAGGTTAGGGCCAAACAATTGGGTTGCGGTCATTTGGAATTGCGACACGTCGAATTCTTCAAAGCCTTCAATCTCACGACCGAAGAAGCTGTTCAGATTTGCCAGACCAATGCCGCCTTCTTTTTGGATAACCTGGTTGGTGTTGAAGGCTTGAATGGTGCCCTGACAGGTCGGTGATGTGGGGTCAGCAGAACATGCGCCCGCGATCGCGCCGGGGGCGACCACCGCTTGCAACAGCTCCACATCATCAATCTGTAGCGGCTGGTTGAATTTGTAGGAGTACTCACCTTGCAACGACATGCCACGCAGGCCAATGCTGTCGAGCGTGGTGTTAAAGCTTGCGCCTAACAATTGGATGTCTTCGGGGTATTCCAAGAAATACTCAGACCCAGCCGCGAAATCAGACGCAGCGGCCCCGACCAAATCGGCTTGGGTACCGGTTACGCCGCTGATGACCGGCAAACGGCTGTGGTAATTGATGAAATAGGCACCGAATTCAGTGTCGTTCAGCTCGGGCGAGAAGTAACGCGCCGCAATACCAAATTGACCATGATCGTCGGGCTCATCATCGCCGGCCCGTACCGCGCGTGACCCCAAGGGCGTCACGGGGGTGGTGATTGATTGTGGTATGTCGGGGACCAGCGGGTTACCAAAACCAAGAAACACTTGGCTAGAACCAGGGGACGCAATATCCGTGGTGCTGAAGAAGGTACCGTTCGCCTCTGGCTCGGTTTCATCCCACAGGAATTGGTAGAAGGCTTCGACGCTTAAATTGTCGGTCACACCCAAATTCACATCGAAGATCGGCACGGGGGTCAGGGCGTCCCGGATTTGGGAACCAGGAACCCGCAAGCGGCTCACATCGATGGGGTTGATGACGTTGATACCGTTTTGAATGAAGGTGCTTTCGCCCCAGCTCAACACTTGGTTACCCACGCGGAAGTCCAGGGGCATGTCATCGCCCACTTCGTAAGAAGCGGTCACATAGGCATCAAATAGATCAAAGCGACGACCGACGCGCTGGACTGAGTTATCGGGGAGGTCGCGGAATTCTGTGGAATCACGGTTGGCGTTGAAGAAGTCATAGAGGTAACCAAACCGAACAAACGCGCCGTAATTTTCATACTGCAAATCAAGTTCGTGGTTCGCGCTGACCGCTAGCGAGACAATACCGGGATCGTAGTTCAGGTTACCGTCATCACCGTTGATGGACCGGGCTGACCCGCCATTAGCGATACCCACATTGCTAGAATCTTGGTCTTGGGTCCGGAAGGTGGCACCCGCTGTCAATGTTGTGTCGAATTGCGCTTCGATACCGAAGAATTCAAACTCGGCTGCTGATGCCGGGGCTGCGTTGAGGCCCGTGGCAATAGCCGCCACACCCAGTAAGCCGACGACGGGCTTGAGCGCTGTGCTCGACAATAAGTTACGTGACTTTAACATGTTTGGTGCCTCCCAAATGGCCCAGGCGGTTAACCCAGCTGACCGCTTCGTTTTGTGCATGGCGTTGAAAATTTGGCGCCAATGACAATTCTGTTCTCTGTTGTGCGGCCAAAGCGCTGTTACACGCCAACTTTAGCTGCGTCTTCTTGCCGGAACGTTTTAGTTCTGTGTTCGATCGGCGACATCTATGGCCTGGCGGTAACACCAGAGCCGATCCGTCGCCAAGGTTTCAAAACCCCATTTCACGGCTTAGCTTGCAGCCTGTAGCTGATTTCCCTGGGGACGATCAAGCGCCGGGCTTGGTTTTCCAGACTCATTTTGGGCGTGAGCGGCATGTGATGTTTTTTGGCAACATGCGCATACAAATGAACCGGCAAGCGGGTTGCTGCCGGTTCATAAGCGCAGGGTTTTGAAAACACCTGCGTATCCATCAAGTTGGCGTGGCTGTCGCCTATTGGGCGTCAGCAGCCACTTGTAATTTAACAATTTGGTCGGGATCAGCGGGCGGCTCACCTTTGGTGATCGCGTCCACATGCTCCATGCCATCGGTCACTTGGCCCCAGACCGTGTATTTATTGTTCAAGAAGCTGCAATCATTAAAGCAGATGAACCACTGGCTATCGCCACTATTCGGATCATTGGTACGGGCCATGCCAATGGTGCCGCGGCCAAAATTGGCGCTGGTAAATTCAGCCGGCAGCTTAATGCCGGTACCGCCGGTGCCCGTGCCGGTGGGGTCACCGGTCTGGGCCATGAAGCCATCGATTACCCGGTGGAAGACAATACCGTTGTAAAAACCTTCACGGGTCAGCTCTTTGATACGCTCCACATGGCGCGGGGCCAGGTCGGGACGCATTTCGATGGTCACCTGGCCGCTTTTCAAATCGAGCAGCAAGGTGTTTTCAAGATCGGCCGCTTGGGCCTCACCATTATCAGACATAAGGAAAAACAAGCCCCCAAATAAGATCAGAAAGCACGTGATGAGATGACGAATTGTCATGGCTACGGCTCGCGTTGTGATGTGTGAATAAGATGATACTCACGCGCGCAGATGACTGCCCGCCCGTATGAGCGGCGCTAAGGTTCCACAACCGAGGGCAGGTGTCCAGTGATCAAGCATATAAGGAAGACGCATTCACGAAACCGGCTTGTCCTAAACCGGTACGTTGTCCTGTTATAGTGAGCGATACATCAGGCCTTAATGCTTGTAGGCCCGGGAGGGCAAACAAGCCTCGCAAAAGGTAGTGCTTTGCCCGGTCTGGTTCACAAGACTGACATTACGGGCTGAAACTTTGGGCCATTTTGTGTTTATAGTCCGCGCGTCATGGCCGTGGTCTCGTTAATAGGCGCGACCACATGCCGACGCTTACGTCATTATCAAGGATATGATCATGCTCACCCCATCCCCCAGCGATACCGCGCCGAGCCACCCCACGACAAGCGCGGCACTGCCCAGTGACATGCCCCCGGGCAGTAAAACCACGGGCGGTGCGATTCTGGTGGAACAATTGCTGATCAATCAGGT
>JBCCBF010000147.1:0-6804 GCA_039814445.1 Pseudomonadota bacterium | reverse complement strand
GAACCCGGCACCAATGGCCAGCACGCTTTCTACCAGCTGATCCACCAAGGCACCCAGGTGATCCCGTGTGATTTCATCATTCCTGCGCGCAGCCACAACCCGATCGGGGAGCATCATGATATCCTGATGGCTCATGCGGTGGCCCAAGCCGAGGCCCTAGCGGCTGGCAAGAACGAGGATGAGGTTCGCGCCGAACTCAAGGCCGATGGCCTGGTCGGCAGTGCCGCTAAGGCCCTGCTGCCCCATAAGGTGTTCCCCGGCAACCGCCCATCCAACATGCTGATGATGGAACAGGTAACGCCGCACACCCTAGGCGCACTGATTGCGCTTTATGAGCACAAGGTGTTTGTCCAAGGGGCGATTTGGCGGATCAACAGCTTTGATCAATGGGGCGTGGAGTTGGGCAAGCAATTGGCCAAGCGCACCTTGAGCGATCTGCAAGACAGCAGTACCGACCCGGTGATCGGCCATGATTGCTCCACCAACGCCATCCTCGGCTGGCTCAAGCAACATCGTGCTGAGAACGCGGATGACTAGCGCCCAGCCCATGGCCAACCAAACGACCGCGCCACGCACCAGCATCATCCGTCGCCTGCCCGATACGTTGGTCAACCGCATTGCCGCGGGTGAGGTGATTGAGCGCCCTGCCGCCGTGGTGAAGGAGCTGGTGGAAAACGCCATTGATGCCGGGGCCACCCAGATCGATATTGCCTGGCGCGATGGCGGACGGCGGGCGATCACCATCGCCGATAATGGGCTGGGCATGGATGATGAGGATTTGGCCCTCGCCGTCACCCGCCACGCCACATCCAAGCTCGATGATGACCAACTGGTCCATATCGCCACCTTGGGTTTCCGGGGCGAGGCACTGCCATCTATTGGCGCGGTCGCACGCTTGACCATCACCAGCCGCCGCCGGGATCAGGACCATGGCTGGCACTTAGCGGTTGAAGGCGGACAGCTGCAACCGGTGGAACCGGCGGCAAGGCAACCTGGCACCACCGTTGAGGTGCGGGATTTATTCTTTGCGACCCCAGCCCGGCTCAAGTTCTTAAAAGCCGCCCGCACCGAAACCGCCAATGCCATGGACACGGTCACACGCCTCGCCATGGCTCATCCGCGGGTTGGTTTTACGGTGAAAAGCGAGGACCGCACGGTGCTAAACCTGCTGGCGGCGGATCTGACGGCAGCGGATGAAGCCGACGCTTTGGCCCAGCGGTTGGATGCATTGGTGGGCCAAGACTTCATCGCCAACGCCCTGCCCTTGGTGGTGGAGCGCCCCGATGTGCTGGACGGCGTGGACGATCCCGATGCGGGCACCATTCGTCTGACCGGCTGGGTGGGCCTGCCCACCCATGGTCGGGCGTCGAACAAGTTCCAGTACTTCTTCGTTAATGGCCGCCCGGTGCGGGATAAGCAGCTTTTGGGTGCCGCGCGGGCCGGTTACATGGATGTGATGGCGAGCGACCGCCACGCCATGTTGGCCCTGTTCCTGGATATGCCACCGCGCTCCCTGGACGTGAATGTGCACCCGGCCAAAACCGAAGTGCGGTTCCGGGATGCGGGCCGTATTCGGTCCTTGGTGGTCACCGCCATCCGGCAAACCCTGGCTGAGGCCGGGGTGGCCGTGAGCCGCGACCGCAGCGCGGATGCCCTAGCGCGCATGACGCCAACACCAACGGCCGACATATCGCGCGCTGATGGTGCAGACCCCTGGCAACCGCCCAGCCAACCGGGCTTTATGGACCATGCGGCACCCTCGGCCCGTTTCCATGGTACCGGGCCGGTTGAGCGCCGCCCCAGCCTGCCATCGGCCCAGGCCGTCATGGCGTCGATTGAGGCGGGTAAGCCCCATGCGCCGGTAGCGCCAGAACCGCTTACGAGTGAGTATCCCCTGGGTGCGGCGGTAGCCCAGGTGCATGAGAATTATATCGTCGCCCAAACCCCCGATGGTCTGGTTCTGGTGGACCAGCACGCGGCCCATGAACGCATAGTCTTCGAACGCATGAAGGCGAGCCTGGCGGTTGATGAGGTGGTCAAGGCCCAACGGTTGCTCTTACCCGTGGTGGTGGAGTTGCCCGAAGGCGATGCCGGGCAGCTCATGGCCCATGCTGAGGCGTTGGGTAAGCTAGGACTCGAATTGGAAAGCTTTGGCCCCGGTGCCGTGGCGGTCCAGTCGACGCCGGCCATGCTGGGCCAGGTAGATGCGGCCGCCTTGATCCGTGATTTGACGGACCGCCTGGATGAGGTCGACAGTGCTGATTTGCTGACCCGGTCCCTGCATGAGGTCTGTGCGACCATGGCGTGCCATGGGTCGGTGCGCTCAGGGCGGCGGCTCAACGAGGCCGAGATGAACGCCTTGTTGCGGCAGATGGAGGAAACCCCCGCCGCCAGCCAATGCAACCACGGGCGACCGACCTTCATCACCTTAGAGCTAGCCGATATCGAAAAGCTTTTCGACCGCCGCTAACGAGCCACGCACCGCTTATGTTTGACCGCCGCTTGCAAGCCGTGTTGGCCCAGCCCTTAAATGCCATCGCAGGCGATTGTGAGCGCCTGGGGCTATCCGCGAACCAGGTGACGGTCATTGGTTTTGGCTTTGGTGTTTTGGCCTGTCTGGCGTTGGCCTTGGGGCAGCCGCTTATGGCCTTGGTTTTGTTTGCGCTCAACCGGCTGGCCGATGGCCTGGATGGGGCGCTGGCTCGGCGTGTGGGGCCAACGGATTTGGGTGGCTATCTTGATATCACTCTGGATTTTTTGATCTATTCCGGCCTGGTCTTTGCCCATGCGGTGGCGCACCCAACCGATGCGCTTATGGCCGCGTTCTTGATCTTTAGCTTTGTCGGCACCGGCAGCAGTTTTTTGGCCTATGGCATCATGGATGCCAAGCGTGGCGCGACCGGAAAGCCGAAAGAACAGTCGAAGGCTTTTACCTATTTGGGTGGCCTGACCGAAGGGTTTGAAACCATCGTTGTGCTAGCTTTGATCATGCTTTTGCCTAGCTATTTCTTCTGGATTGCCCTGGTCTTTGGTGGGCTGTGTTGGGTCACCACGGCCATGCGGATTGCCATGGCGGTGCGCGATTTCCGCTAGCCTTCGGGTCGCCAGCGATAGAAATTCAGCGCCGTATCTCCAATGTCGCGGCGGTCAAGCGCCTGCCAGATGGCATCCAGTACCAAGGCTTCGCGCCGCTTGGTCTCGGCCACAATCAAGCTATCGGCATGGATCCAACCCTGGGTGACGAGGGCCGCCAAAGTAAGCGGGATGAAGCCTTGCTCATAGGGCGGGTCGAGGAAGATCAAATCCACGGGCCGGGGTGCGGGTGGTGGCTTGGTCGCGTCTTGGCGTTGGGCGATCGCATGATCATCGGCTTTCAGGTGCTCAATATTAGCCCGCACGGTGGTGATCGCACTGGCCGATTTGTCCCAGAACCAGCACCGTTCCGCCCCGCGGGACAGCGCCTCGAACCCCAGCATCCCAGACCCGGCAAACCCATCAAGCACCAGGGCTGTGCCATTTGTGAGCTTGCCAGCAATGCTTTGCGCCCATTCGGCGTGCTGCAAGATGTTGAACAGGCTCTCACGCACCCGGTCCGTGGTCGGGCGCGTGGTTTGTCCTGGTGGTGATTGTAGGCGCCGCCCGCGCCAATCGCCCGCGACGATCCTCATGATGTACGCCTCATGATGTACGGCGCGACGGTCTCCCCGTCTTCCCTCGCTGGGGTTTGGCGTGACCGGCATGGGTGCCCGGTTTTTTGCCCGGTTTCTGGTGCGGCGTGCGCTTGGATTTCTCCGCCGGTGCTTTGGGGTTGGTACGCGCCGCTTTAGGCGGCGATTTCGGTTTGCGTTTGGGCTTTTGGCGCGGCTTGGCTACGGCATGGCCTTCCTTACTCCGACGCTCCCCAATACCCAGCTGATCGGCCAGCACATGGGGGGCCAGTTCCTCCACCCCGCCTTCGGGTAAATTGCCCAAAAGGAACGGGCCATATGAAATCCGGATCAACCGGTTCACTGTCAGGCCGATACTTTCTAATACTTTTCGAACTTCCCGGTTCTTACCCTCGCGCAGGCTCACTTGTACCCAAGCATTGGCCCCGGTTTGCGCGCGCTCTAACACCGCTTGGATCGGCCCGTATTTGATGCCCGATACCTCGTGGCCATCGGCCAGCTTGCTTAGTTTTGCTTGATCCACCGTGCCATGAACCCGGGCGCGGTATTTGCGCTGCCAACCAGTGCTGGGTAATTCCAGCTTGCGCGCGATCTCACCATCATTGGTTAGTAACAACAGGCCTTCTGAATTGAGATCAAGCCGACCCACGGTGATCACGCGGGGTAAGCTTTTCGGCAGGTTATCAAAAATGGTGGGTCGGCCCTGGGGATCGTGGTTTGTGGTCACGATGCCGGTGGGCTTGTGATAGCGCCAGACCCGTGGTTGTTCGGCCTGGGGCAGGGGTTTGCCATCCACGTCAATACAGTCACGATCGGTAACGGTATGGGCGGGGGTTTTCAAAAGCTTGCCATTAACCCGCACGCGCCCAGCCTCGATCCACGCCTCCGCCTCACGCCGATAGCACAGGCCAGCCCGCGCCATGCGTTTTGCGATACGCTCGGCTTTCGGTGCGTTGTCGTCTGTCGGCGGCGCGGCCTGATCGGTGGTGGCGGTCTTGCCATCGGCGGGCGCGCAAACCTGCCGTGTTCGATTTGTTGTCGGATTTGCCATAGGGCGGTGGTACCTTCCCCTTGTTAAGAACGCAATGACCATACGCATACGATGACTGATATCGCTGCTGACCAGGTGACCGAAAGAACCCATCATACCCCAACGAAGAAATCGGAGTAGTCGTGGTTCATGAGCCAATGAAAAAGGTCGATTTCCCTGTGACAACGCATGAAAATGTCACAGGGAAGAAGAAAAAACGCTCAACTGAAGCGTTGAACGCTGCTAAACGACCAAAATTGCAGCCCCAACGCCGCAGCGGCCGTTTAATGTTGAAAGAGGCTATTCTTGCGAGCGTTGAGCTCCAAAAAGCCTTGAAATAAACGATTCAACGCCCAATTTTGGCAACCAACGGATGATTCAACGTGTGTCTCAACGGTTGTCACGACCGATGCCATCCGGCACTGCGGTACTAACCTACGTGTGTTTTACATGATTGCTGTGCGCGATCAATCTTTCATTTCGAATTGCACAAACCATTTTAGTTCCATAATCAAGAATAATCCAAAGTTTACAAGTCTGTGTTTTGAGCTCGACATCATGTCCAAGGGAAAAGGAAAAGGAAAGTCTTCGCGTGGTTCTTCCAAGGGAGGACAGAAGTCTAAGTCCAACTTGAAGTTCAAGTTTCACACCAACGCGGGTGGGAAGGAGTATGCGTCATTTGTGACCATGAAGGACAAGCTTATCGCTAAGGTCAACACGTCGTTTACCGACAGCACCTACGTGGTCCAGTCCATCGAGAATATGACTGTTTTTGACATTTCTACGCTCGAACCTATTCTCAAGTTCGTATCTGGCACGAACGCCAAAGGTGACGACCGAACTGATACTCCAGAGTATGCCCAGGAAACTACGGCGAACCAGATGATTTTCCATGAGGAATCGAAGCTCTACATTTCTAAGAAGGATACCTTTGAAACGAACATGGATAAACTTTATCGTATGATCATGTCGGATGAGTGGTCTACGACAGCTATGCAGCAGGCGATTATGAAAGAGGCGAAGTTTGAGTCGGAAATCAAGATGAAGCCCATCGAGCTTCTCAAGAAGATCCGTACTCTTGCGCAGACGACGAAGAGTGGAATGTATCCAATGGCGTCTGCATTGGTGGTTGTTTCTGATTGGATAAATATGAAACAATTCAAGAACGAGAGCCTCATTGATTATGCGAAGCGATTCAAACAGCAGCGCGATGTGTTTAAAGCGATGCTTGGTACTGGTTTTTTGGACGTCTACGTGGAACGAACGGACGCCTATAAGAAACACGTGGCCATCAGTACCGATGCTAACCAAACGTCCATCCGACGTGCACAGGCTACGGACGATATGTCTCAGATGAAGAAGGACAAGTGGCAAGAGTTTGTTGCTTATGTATTCATTCAAAACTGCGACGGAAAACGCTACAAGACGTTTAAGGAACGACTTGTGGAACAATTTGGGTTGAAGAACGATCAGTATCCTAAGTGTTTGGAGGATGCGATCGAAGCTCTCTCTACGTGTAAGTATGAGAAATCTACTAACACCGACAATGGTAACGGCGGTGGTAACAACCCAACTAAGAAAAATGACAACGAAACTGGCGCGGATGCTAGTTTTGCCCAAACTGCCGACAAAGATCGTATCTGCCACGTGTGCGGTGAGAAAGGTCACGTGTCGGGAAAATGTCCACTCCGTAAGGAAACTCCTCCAGAGAAGTACTGGATCCGCGAAGCGGAACGAAAACATTTCAATGGATTACAGTGTGTAACCATCAATGATGATACTTCGAGTGCGAAGAAGAGTGACGATGATGATGATGATGGCAATGATAGTGACGATTCCAACGTGGGTTTCAGCGGAATGCAACTACAGTTTGCGATGAAGTTTCTCCGGCACGATATTATGCTGGATACCGGCTCGACCTTTGATTTGTTTAAGGATTCAGATTTGCTTTATGATTTACAAGACGAGCCGAAGCCTCTCCGCTATAACACGAATGGTGGTACGAATATGGCCACTACGAAAGGCACTTTCAAGGGAATTGGTCGTGTTTGGCACGATCCCGACGCTTTGATGAACATTTTGTCGCTTTCTACCTTGAAGAAACAG